>CAOJQZ010000083.1 GCA_948441955.1 uncultured Lachnospiraceae bacterium
AGCAGATGACACAGATGCCAGAAGAGCAGTGGGAGCAGGCGATACAGGAAATTACGAAAAAGCTTGACGACATGCCGGATTCTATTCTGGAGCAGGCGGGAACCGCATATGTGAGGCAGGCGTATGATCATCTTGGTATCAATACAGATAAAATAAGCTCCGCCTACATTCGGAATACCGGCGCTAAAATGCTGGCTCTTGCAGCTTTGGGAATGCTTGCAAGCATTATAGTAGGTCTTATGGCCTCGAGAGTCGGCGCGGGAATCGGCCGGGGCTTAAGAAGGGATGTGTTCCGCAAGGTCGTAAGCTTTTCCAACGCGGAGTTTGATAAGTTTTCTACCGCTTCCTTAATTACAAGGAGCACCAATGATATTCAGCAGGTACAGCTTCTTTCCGTCATGGTACTGCGTATGGTGCTTTACTCGCCGATTTTGGCTGCAGGCGGCGTGTGGAAGGTTTTCCATACAAATGTAGATATGTCCTGGATTATCGCGCTGGGCGTTCTGCTTATCCTGCTGGTAGTAGGGACTCTGTTCTTAGTTGTTATGCCTAAATTTAAAATTGTGCAGAATCAGGTGGACAGACTGAATCTGGTAAGCCGTGAGATTCTCACAGGTCTTCCTGTTATCCGCGCATTTAGTACGGAGAAATACGAGGAGCAGCGTTTTGATACGGCAAACAGAGATCTTACGAAGACCAATCTTTTTGTAAACCGTGCCATGACCTTCATGATGCCGGTTATGATGCTGATTATGAATGGAATATCCGTACTCATTATCTGGGTAGGGGGGCATGGTGTAAATGACGGAAGTATGCAGGTAGGCGACATGATGGCTTTTATCCAGTACACAATGCAGATTATCATGTCCTTCCTGATGATTTGCATGATATCCGTTATGCTTCCAAGAGCCGCCGTATCTGCCGAGCGTGTGGATGAAGTACTGAGAAGTAAAACACGTATCCATGATCCGGAGCGTCCGGTAAAGCCGGAAAGGCTTACAGGAGAGGTTGTGTTTGATCATGTGTCCTTCCGATATCCGGGAGCAGAGGAAAATGTGCTAAGCGATATTTCCTTTACTGCGAAACCGGGGCAGACCACTGCCTTTATCGGAAGCACAGGAAGCGGTAAATCTACCCTGGTAAATCTGATTCCAAGATTTTATGATGTGACGGAAGGAGCCATTTCCATAGACGGGACTGATATTCGAAAGATGAAGCAGCACGATCTGCGGGAGAAGCTTGGGTTTGTACCCCAGAAGGGCGTCCTGTTTTCCGGGACCATTGCATCGAACATTCTCTATGGCAATTCCGGGGGAAGTGAAGAAGAAATGAAAGAGGCGGCGGAGATTGCCCAGGCAGCAGATTTTATCGAAGAGAAGAGAAAAGGATACGACAGCCCCATTTCGCAGGGAGGATCCAATGTATCCGGCGGACAGAAGCAGCGGCTTTCTATTGCGAGAGCCATTGCAAAACATCCGGAAGTATATATTTTTGACGATAGCTTTTCTGCTCTTGACTATAAGACGGATGTCACTCTTAGAAATGCATTAAAAAAGAAAACAGCAGACAGTACAGTTCTGATTGTGGCACAGCGTATCAGCACGATTCTTCATGCAGATCAGATTATTGTGCTGGACGACGGTAAAATTGCAGGAAAGGGCACCCACAAGGAGCTTTTGAAAACCTGTGATGCCTATTATCAGATTGCGGCCTCTCAATTATCAGAGAAAGAGCTTGCAGATGACATGAAGGAGGTGAAGTAGTATGCCGGGACCTAGACATGGAGGACCAGGCCCTATGGCCGGCGGTGAGAAGGCAAAGGATTTTAAGGGAACCATGAAAAGGCTTATGGGCTATCTGGGAAATTACAGAATTCAGATTCTATTTGTTATTGTTTTTGCAGTAGGAAGTACTGTCTTTAATATTGTAGGACCCAAA
Source organism: uncultured Lachnospiraceae bacterium (assembly GCA_948441955.1). Lineage (GTDB taxonomy): Bacteria > Bacillota > Clostridia > Lachnospirales > Lachnospiraceae > CAPEBR01. The sequence goes on from CAOJQZ010000083.1 coordinate 1,939, forward strand.
ATATTAGGAAGGGCCACTACCGAAATCTTTAACGGACTGGTAGGGAAAATTACTGGAGGAGAGGGGATTGACTTTGAGAAAATCGGACAGATTTTGCTGGGGCTTTTATGCCTGTATCTTCTAAGCGCGCTGTTCTCTTTTATACAGGGATACATTATGACCGGAGTTTCACAGAAAATGACCTACCGGATGCGCAGAGAAATTTCTGAAAAAATACAGCGTCTGCCCATGAATTATTATGATAAAATGACTCACGGCGAGATATTGTCCCGTATTACAAATGACGTGGACACGTTAAGTCAGAGCCTGAACCAGAGCGCGACGCAGGTTATTACCTCGGTTACAACCCTTGTGGGCGTATTTATCATGATGCTGAGCATCAGCCCTCTGATGACAGTCATTGCGCTTTTGATTCTGCCTCTGGCAGGCGGCTTTATCTCAGTCATTGTAAAGCATTCTCAGAAATACTTTAAGGATCAGCAGGAATATCTTGGACATGTTAACGGACAGGTGGAAGAGGTTTATGGGGGCCATAACATTGTGAAAGCATTTAATAAGGAAGAGGATGTGATTGCAGTATTCGATAAGGATAATGATATCCTTTACAATTCTGCCTGGAAGTCCCAGTTCTTATCCGGAATGATGATGCCAATCATGCAGTTTGTAGGAAACCTGGGCTATGTGGCTGTGGTTATCCTAGGCGGCTATCTGGCGGTGAAGCGGACCATTGAGGTGGGGGATATCCAGTCCTTTACCCAGTATGTGCGGAATTTTACCCAGCCGATTATGCAGGTGGCGCAGGTGGCAAATATGCTGCAGTCCACAGCAGCGGCCTCAGAGCGTGTATTTGAATTTTTAGGGGAACCAGAGGAAGACCAGACAGTGGAAAACGCCGTGTCAGTAGAAGATCTTAAGGGAAGCGTGGAGTTTGACCATGTACAGTTTGGTTATAATCCGGATCATACGATTATTCACGATTTCAGCGCAAAGGTGGAGCCGGGGCAGAAGATTGCGATTGTAGGTCCCACTGGAGCCGGCAAGACGACAATGGTAAAGCTGCTTATGCGTTTTTATGACGTAAACAGCGGTGTAATCCGTGTGGGAGGGTATGATATACGAAGATTCAACCGCAGCGAGCTTAGGCAGATGTTCGGGATGGTACTGCAGGACACTTGGCTTTTTAAGGGCAGCATTGAGGATAATATACGATATGGAAAGCTAGACGCCACCCATGAGGAGGTGGTGGCCGCCGCGGATGCGGCATACGTGCACCGCTTTGTCCAGACACTTCCGGGCGGCTATCAGATGGAGTTAAATGAGGAGGCGAGTAACGTTTCCCAAGGACAGAAGCAGCTTCTGACAATTGCAAGAGCGATTCTTGCCGATCCCAGGATATTAATACTTGACGAGGCTACAAGTTCTGTTGATACCCGTACTGAAGTGCGGATTCAGAAGGCAATGGATAATCTGATGAAGGGGCGCACCAGCTTTGTAATTGCCCACAGACTGTCAACCATCCGTGACGCAGATCTTATTTTGGTTATGAAAGACGGAGATATTGTGGAAATGGGAAATCATGGTGAACTGCTTGAAAGAAACGGATTCTATGCAGAGCTTTATAATTCTCAGTTTGAGAGGACAGGCGCATAACGGAAAAATAGTAAAAAATGAGGTATAAAAAAGGACCGGCAGTTCGCATTTTCTGCAGATTGCCAGTCCTTTTTGTCATATAAAAAGAAACTTCGCTTTATTCAATTTACCGCATGGACGAGCTTGTAAGCACAGACTTTACATGGTCAATTTCCTGCTGGGAAGCCTTTGCTGCCGGTACATAGTAGCTCTTTTCCCTTGCTACCTGGTAAAGCTTCTCCTGAGACATTTCACATTCATTGCGAATTTGCTTCAAACACTGTTTAAGCTCCTTGTTCTCAGTCTGAGGAATCATTTCCCCAAATCTTGTAAGTTCGCCGTTAACGCCGGTTAAGGCGTCAGCTACCATTGTTTTTTCGTCTAACATAATATCCCCTCCTATAAGAATTTCATTAAATCCTGTTTGTTCTTCATTGCAGAGTTAGCGGCATCCTGAAAAAGCTTCTTAATCTCCGGATCCTTGGACTGTGAAGCGTAATCAGTCATTTTGCAGTGGCTTGTGTCGTAGCCGCCGATGAGATGACGCAGGTTCTGAAGGTCTAAGACTGATAATTCTGACATGTGGTTTTCCTCCTTTATTTCCATCTTTTACACGGTTAGTATGCGCAGATGGAGGAGAAAATATGTAAGAGAAATATTTTGTAAAGGATTTACGGAAATGGAATCGGTACGGATATAATTTTAGCCTGCCTTGCACGGTCAATGAATTTTGAAAACAGCTCTCTCATAGACGGACACGATTCGTACATACACTCTGGATGCCATTGAAGTCCTGCCAGAAAGGAACGTGAAGAATCCTCAAGAGCTTCTACGACTCCATCCGACGCCACCGCACTGACAGTAAGTCCCCTGCCGACGGTTTTTATGCATTGGTGATGGAAGCTGTTTGTTTCCAGAAAGCTTCCGCAGATATGGTAAAGCATACTGTTTTTTGCACAGGCAACCCGATGGCACACATCGCCTCGGCTTTCGGAATTCTGCATATGATTTTGGGATACTTGGTTTCTGAGAGAAATATCCTGATAAATTGTACCGCCCAGCGCAATATTTAACACCTGCATCCCGCGGCAGATGGCGAGGACAGGCAGAGAGGTAGACAGGACATATTTCATGAAATTAAGATGGAAGCTGTCCATGTGCAGGTCTGTCCGTCCCTTATCTGTAAGCAGATCCTCGCCAAACAGACGCGGGGAAATGTCATCTCCGCCGCAGAACAAAAAACCGTCGCATATATTGTAATAACGTGGAAACCAGGAGTCATCCTCCACACAGGGAATTACGACACATACAGCGCCTGCATCTTCCATTGCCTGTATGTAAGAATGGGATACAAACTGTCTGCCGGCGTCACATCCGCAGACAACGATACCGATCACAGGATTCATGATACCCTCCTTAAAAATTTATAGTTGAAATATGAGGAAAAGAAGTATACTGTTAATGTAAATAGGAATAAGCATTTCATACTAATAAATGCTATGAAAGGAAGAATTTAAATATGAACCATAGTATGAATTTGATTGACCTGCACTGCGATACATTATCCAGGCTGTTATGCGAAAAGACAGGACAGGATTTAAAAAACACAGATTGTGACGTGAACCTATCCGGGATGAAGGAGGCAGGCGCGGTTGCCCAGTTCTTCGCCTGTTTTACCTGTCTTTCAGAGCACCAGAAGGATAAAAGCCCCGAAGAGGGATATGAAGCATGTTATAAGCAGGCACTTGAGCTGATAGAGCTGATGGAAAAGCAGTGTGTATTATTCCCTGAGGAGATTGTCCTTTCAAGGTCTTATAAGGAGATCGTGAAAAGCAAAGAAGAAGGGAAAATTTCCGCGGTGCTTACGGTGGAAGAGGGCGGGATTCTAAACGGGCGGCCAGAACGTATTGAGATTCTTTATGAAAAAGGCGTTCGCCTTATGACACTGATGTGGAATTTTGAGAATTGTCTTGGTCATCCAAACAGCCGGGACGTCGGAGTAATGGAAAAAGGACTTAAGGATTTTGGAATCGAAACGGTGAGGCAGATGGGGAAGCTTGGGATGATTGCAGACGTATCCCATGCATCGGACGGGACCTTCCGGGATATTGTTAAATACGCCGAAGGTCCGGTGATAGCCTCCCATTCAAACTGCCGCGCGCTGGCGGGCCATCCTCGTAATCTGTCGGATGATATGATTCATACCCTTGCGGATAAAGGGGGAATTGCAGGCCTTAATTTTTACGGCGTTTTTCTGGGGACCCAGACAGAATCAAAGATAGAGGAAATGACGGCGCACATTTTACATATGATAAAAACCGGCGGCCGCGAATTCCCGGCAATCGGCACGGACTTTGACGGCTTCGGCGGAATGGAACATATGGACATTTCCAATATATCCCAGATGGGAAGACTCTGGGAGGCTCTCAAGAGAAAAGGGCTTTCGGAGGACCAGCTTGATTTGATATGGAGTGGAAATGCACTGCGGGTGCTGAAGGCATTGGGGTAGTTTTTTAAGATATTCAAAACATATTCTTTTATTGTGAAATGCCGAAAAATTCTTGAATCTGTGTCCTTATCATTTTCATAAGCCGGGTTCTTGCCTCCACCCCTGCCCATCCTATATGGGGCGTGATAAAGAGCCTTTGGCTGTCTTTGATTTTCCGAAGGGGGCTGTCTTGACACATCGGCTCCGTGCATAGGACATCAAGTCCTGCGGCGGCAATCGTGTGGCGATTCAGTGCGTCCCAGAGGTCATGCTCGTTTATAATAGCTCCCCGCCCAAGGTTCAGGAGGATGCAGTTTTTTTTCATCTTACAGAACGCCTCCCTATTGATGAGATTTTCGGTATATGTATTCAGCGGGGCGTGAACAGAGATAATATCTGCGTTTTGAAAAAGGGTATCTAAGTCCACCTGTGTATAGCCTTCCTGGGGCGGGTTACCGGAAGGGGAGGCATAGATAACCTTTGCGCCGAATGCCTCTGCAATAGCAGCGACCTTCCGCCCGATATTTCCAAGGCCTATGATTCCCCAGGTCATACCGGAGATTTCATGAAAACTTTGAGTGAAATGAGTAAATGCCCTGTCATCAACATACCGCTCCTCTTTTACATAGTCATCGTAAAAACGGAGCTTTTCCAAAAGATAGAAAAGCATGGCAAAGGTGTGCTGGGCTACAGAATCGGTAGAATATCCTGCTACATTCCGCCAGGCTATGCCTCGCTTCTTAAGGTAATCCATGTCCAGATGATTTGTTCCGGTTCCGGCGGTGCAGACCAGCTTCAGATGGGCGGCATTTCCGATGGTTTCTTTGTTGATCGGTACCTTGTTCGTGATAACGACGTCGGCATCAGAGGTCCGCTTCAATGCTTCCTCCGGGGTGGAAAAAGGATAGGTAACAACTTCGCCCAGGCTTCGGAAAGAGGAAAGGCTTAAGTCTTCGCCGATGGTTTTCAGGTCTGGGAATATAAGTTTCATGGGAATGTCCTCCTGATACAGAATTTTGTTAGTTCAGAGTTCTGTTTTTGTAATCAATTACAATGTTTCTTATTTGTTCGGCAGCTTCACCTGCGACTTCTTTATCTTTATTTCTTTTTTTCTCTTGTCCAAAAAATATTTCCACAACACTTTGCACTATTTCATGGGGATCAAGATTTGCGTATATTTCAGAGGGTTTTTCGTTTACAATTGTTGCATTTAGAATACTTCCATTGTATATTAATGGTTCTAGTTTCTCCATACCATAGATTCGTATCAAAGCCCTGGTAATACTAGATATAGCTCTGGTGGCAATTACAGGTTTTTCTGCTTTGAGTCTAAGTCTTATGGTATAAGGATCTATTCTGGAAACAAAGCTGAAATTACGGCCATAGCGTCGAGAATTCGTTGTGGTGTTGGCATCCAGACAGGCATCTGTTATTGCGTTTTCTAAATCCTTAGTAATTTCTATTTTTTTATTGGCTGCTGTGACGTCTAGCAGGTAATTATACATCATTGAATGCCTCCTTTATCTTTAAAATTAATTATGAGTGAAAGCAGATAAGGATATAACTCTAAAATTATGTTTAAAATTTGCGATGTTGTCCATAGAAATAGCAAGCGTCGGATTATGTCAGCCATAATCCCAGCCTACAACCGGGCGGCAAAAAATCTTCCGTGAAATATATATTACATGATTAGCAAAAGGATTTCAGTTGGGGTAACCGCAGGAATACCAAAACCTTCAAAATATCTTTTGTTTCGGGTGACAATATAATCACAATGTATAGATTCGGCGCAAGTAGCAACAAGACAATCCTCGAAATCCTTTGCCTTTTTCTGAAATGCAACAAGAATATCATCGTTCGTAACACTGCATACTTTTACAATCTCTAAAAGTTTTCCGACTGCCTTATATGCCATATCAGTGCTATGAGTATATTTTCTTACAAGATAGTAGATATCGGTAACAGAAGATGCTGATACAAAACCGTCTATTTTGTGTTCTTCACAAAGCTTCAGAACCTTGTAGGAATCTTCTATAAAAGGTTCTCTTTCCAATAAAACATCAATTATTATGTTTGTATCACATATTATTTTCATATTTTAACAGACGCTCCTCTCGCAAAGAATCCGTATCTATATCAGAGGCAGCACCGCTAAGCATTCCGCGCAGGGAATCCACCGCAGAAACTTGGGGATTTACAACTTTAGCAACCGTTTTTCCATTACGAGTAATAAAGATATCTTCCTTGGCAATTAATTCAAGGTACTTTCCGAAATTAGCTTTAAATTCTGTCGCTGTAACAACCATAACGAAATCCTCCTTCATTTGGGTTATTGTTATTATATGCGATTTTAGAGATAAAATCAATAAAATCGTGCGAAACAAGAAAAAGTAATATTAAAATTTGTTCGATATATAAGAAAAATACTTTTGTATATTTTTATCCTTATCTGCTTTCACCCATATTACAATTCATGGTAAAATACAAAGGTAAAATTATTTTATAAAATGATTGACGGATAAGAATAAGACATGGTAAAATACATTTAGAAAATTTCATTAACCAAAATATGAAAAAGGAAACTCGTTATGGATGAACGTATTAATATTATATTACAGCGAATCGTAGAGAGAAAAGCCGCTGAGTTCTCTCTTAAAAAAGAAAAATGGAATTTATTTTTTTTGCAAATGAAGAGAATTTAAAGCTGCATTCTGGCGGCAGATTTTGGTGTAATGAAGATATGGACTTTGCATATGAAATTGTACTAACGGAAGAAATAATAGAAAAATGTGAAGAGGAAGCAGCCAGATTGTTGTTTGATGTACCGCTTTTTAGTTATTATGATCTTCATATACCACTTATCATGCTGAAAAGTGGTACATGGCAAGCCGGCATTGCTTCCCAATATATGAAAGAGCTGCGAACCAAAGGGTGCGTGGATATTTCTGATTATTTATAAAAGTAGAATGACAGACGGAAAGGAGCAGTGACTGCTATGCAGACCATTTCATTTGTGATGGGAGCTACGGCTTCCGGAAAAACCTACTTTATTCAGCAGCATTACGCCGGCAAGGATATAGATGTGCTGAATATCTATGATTATCAGCAAAAGGCATATGATGAAGCAGGCTTTGGGGAAAAGATTCCTTTTGGAGCGGCGCAGTTTAGATGTCTAAAAAAAGCGCAGGATATGCATCTGCGCGCCATTGTGGAGAAGCTGCGGCAGGGCCGTGACGTTGTGGCGGAACAGACATTTTACAAGGCGAAAAGGCGGATTACCTATATAGATGAGATACGAAAGGCTGCAAATGCAGAGATAGAGGTTTACGTCATGTGTCCCAGTGACTTACGCTGGCAGGAAAATATTCGTGAAAGGAAGCTGGCAGGAAGATTTGAAGCATTTAAACGGGATTTTGTGGAGATAGAATTTCCAAATCCGGCAGAAGGCTTTGACAGAATTTACGAAGTGGCGGACGGAAACATTCGCCTGCGGATGGACAGACCGAAAAAGGAGATAACCGAACAGGCGAGAAAAGAGCTTGCGGAGGAAGGAAAGCGGATTCAAGAGGAAGAGGAAGAAAGGAAGAAACGAAAAGAGCTTATAGAGAGCATGAATACCAGGTCATTCTGGCATTATTGTGAGGTGTGCGGGAAACGGGAGTTTATTACCGCGCAGGACGCCTTTGACAGGGGATGGGATTATCCGCCGCGGATAGGGCATTTTGGACTTCTGGGGCCTCGGACATGCGGGAGCTGTGGAATAACCGATACTCTGTACTGGAAAATAAACGCACCTGGCAGACTGCCGGTTGTTTTAAAGGAGGAGTTAACGCCAGAAGAGCTGATTACGTGGGAAAGAATTAAGAAAGAGCCGAAAAGCCTGCTTAATGAAGGGGAAGATTAAGTTGTGGAAGAAGACAATATCCCTGC
>CAOJQZ010000084.1 GCA_948441955.1 uncultured Lachnospiraceae bacterium
ATCGTCTATGAGCCGACATTAAAAGAAGACAGCTTTTGCGGTTTCAGGGTTATACAGGATCTGGAAGAGTTTAAAAAAACAGCAGATGTGGTTGCCGCGAATCGTATAACAGAAGAGCTGAATGATATACAGGAAAAGGTTTATACGAGAGATATTTATACGAAGGATTAAATAGTATATATATTATATTAATTAAAAGAAGAACGCAGGAGTGTAGATGTAAATGGAATATATTATTGTTCAAGCCGGCGGTAAAGGAACCCGTCTTAAATATTTGACAAAAAATAAACCGAAAGCGCTGGTTCCGGTTGAGAACCTGCCTATGCTTTTTCATTTATTTCGAAAGTATCCGGACAAGCGGTTTGTAATTATTGCAGATTATAAAAGGGAAGTATTGAGGGAATATCTGGCTGCTTTTTCAGAAGTGAAATACCAGATCGTAGATGCCGACGGAACCGGAACCTGTGCGGGAATCCGGCAGGCGGCAAAGCTTATACCCCAGAAGCAGCCGTTTATGCTGATCTGGTCGGATTTGATACTGCCTGCAGAATTTGAGCTGCCCGGCGAGTATGCAGGAGGCGAATCGCCGGAAAACGATTATATTGGCATATCGAAAACATTTCCATGCAGGTGGTCTTATAAAGACGGGGTATTTGCAGAGGAGTCCTCCTGTGAGAACGGGGTGGCCGGTTTTTTCCTTTTTACGGATAAGGGAAAACTTGAACATATTCCGGACAGCGGGGAACTGGTCCGTTGGATGCAAAAGGAGCAGATGTGTTATAAGGAGGTCAGCCTTGCGGGAACAAGGGAACTTGGCCTTATCGAGGAATATGAAAAGATGGGGGTACAAAAATGCAGGCCCTTTAATCGTATTTCAGTAGAGGGAGATATTTTTATAAAAGAAGCGGCAGACGCACAGGGAGAAAAGCTTGCAAAGCGGGAATGTGCGTGGTATGCGAAAGTCAGTAAAGAGGATATTCCCATTATACCAAAAGTATACGGTACGCATCCGCTTAAGATGGAGTATATCAAAGGCGGAAGCATATATGAGTATAATCTGGATTATAAAGATAAGAGAGAGATTTTGGAAAAGCTGGTTTTGGCGCTGAAAAAGCTTCATGTATTAGAACAGATACCTGCAGACTCTTTCAGTATGAAAGAGGCATATTTTAATAAAACGATGGACAGGCTGAAAAAGATCGAAGATCTGGTGCCTTTTGCCAGAGAACGATTTATTACTGTGAACGGAAGGAAATGCAGAAATGTATATTATCATAAACAAGAGCTGGAGAAAAGGATAGAGCAGCTGCACAGCGACAAATTTTCCTTTATACACGGAGATTGCACTTTTTCTAATATGATGCTCAGGGAAAATGGAGAACCGGTGTTAATTGACCCTAGGGGATATTTTGGCTATACGGAAATTTTCGGAGACGTCCGTTATGACTGGGCCAAGATGTATTATTCTATTGTTGGAAATTATGACAGATTTAACTTGAAAGATTTTAAGCTGGATATTCTAGCGGATGAGGTGCGTCTGGAGATTGCTTCCAATCATTGGGAAGAGATGGAAGAGGATTTTCTTGTTATGACAGGAGCAGATAAGGGGGAAATAAAGCTGATACATGCTATCATCTGGCTGTCTTTAACAACTTATGCGTGGCAGGACTATGATTCAGTCTGCGGAGCCTTTTACAATGGGCTGTACTATCTGGAAGAGCTTTTGTAGAGAATGAGCCGTTTCTTTGACAGGCAATGATCAAAGCGGGAGAAAGAGATTATGCGAAATGAACATACGGATCAAATAAAAATATCAGTTGTCATGCCCGTACATAATACAGGGAAATATTTAGAAGAGGCCTTGAAGTCAGTTTTTGCACAGAGTTTTCATGAATTTGAGCTGATTTGTGTGGACGACGCCTCAGATGATGCGCTGACAGGCGATATACTGAAAAAATTTCAGGGTCAGCATGAAAATATGCAGGTGCTTAAACTGGAGAATAATGCCGGAGCCGGGGAGGCAAGGAACTGGGGATTGTCGCTGGCGCGCAGTGAGTATATTATCTTTTTGGATGCGGATGATGTGTTTGCAGATCGTATGCTTGAGCAGATGTATCGGTGCATTTGTATCAATGACGCGGATGTATGTATATGTGGGTTTCAGGCGTTTTATATAGAAAACAGAAAGAAATATTTCATGGAAAAATGTTTTCCAAATGAATATAAGGTTAACGATGTTCAAAGAGAAGAGTGGTTTCTGGGAATCTCAACGGAACCCTGGAATAAGCTGTGCCGAATACAATTTTTGAAAGATAACGGCATTTATTTTCAGTCGCTTGCATCCTGTAACGACGTGTTTTTTTCCTGCATGGTAATGGCAAATGCTAGAAAAAGATGTTATGTTGACGGCGAGCCGTTGGTATTTTATCGGACTAAGGTAGGAAGCCAGATTTCGGCAAAACGAAATCCGGTAGATTTATATAAGGCGGTGTCGTTGATAAATTCATCAGAGAATAAGAAAGTCGACAGGAAATTACTATTAAAGTGGAGCGGCGCGTTATTGCTCTGGAATGGGATTGGAGAGTTAGAAAAGAGCAATCACGAAGAAAATAAACAACGATTTTATTATTTATTGCGAGATTTTTGTGAGAAACATGCAATCTGTTTTCAAAATAAGGTCCTGAATGCTTTAGTAGAAAATGTGAAAAACCGGCCGTATGAAAGTAATTGGTTTTATAAATGTAAGGATTTTAGAGGGCAGCTTAGACTGACAGCAGATGAATTAAAAGAAAAATTGAGCGAAAAAAGACCTCTATATTTATGGGGGCTGGGACGCAGGGGGGACGTATTTCAGCAATTTTGCAAGGAAGAAAATATACGTTTGCATGGAGTAACGGATATTACGCAGGACTGTATCGGTCAGAATACGAAGTATGGCAATAAAATTGTTAGTAATAGTTATGTCTTACAAAGCGGAGGTTTCATTATAGCGTCAAATAAAAGGGTTTATGATTATCTGATAGAAAACAAAATGGATTTAAATATATTGAATTTGGAAACGTATTGTCCTATTTAGACTTTTAAATATTAAGAAAAGGGCGCTGTATGAGAATACAAAATTGTTTTGAGAGAATAGGAGAGAGAAAAAACGATGAAAATATTTATATTTGGCATTGGTTATATGACGAATCTTATATTGGATTATATTACGGAAATCCCAAATAGTATAGAAGTTTTGGGGCTTATAGATAATAATTCAGAAAAATGGGGAGGGGTTCCGTGGAAAATCAGTATATTCTCCTAGAAAATTGAAAGAGACTGATTTTGATAAATTAATTATTTTATCAGATATCCATTATGAAACTATTAAAGGAGATTTGATTTACTGGCATCACATTGAGGAGGATAAAATAAAAGATCAGAGATACTTATTAAAATTATTGATGCTGGAAAAGTATAAAAATACAGAGGATGTGGAAATACAGAAGATTTTACAATATTGGGAAAAAAATGAAGTTAGTCTTTTTAATCAATATGTAGAAAATGGGAAAGAAAAATATATTGTTCAATGGGATTGTATCGAAAATATGCCGTACATTATGTATGAGGATAAAAGAATGTATTTTCCATATGACTTCTGGTTTCAGGAATATGAGGGAAAGAAAATAATTATGGATATTTGGGCAGAGCAGCAAGATACATCACCTCATCGTTATATAAACGGAGATATTAGAGTTGAGCAAGGCGATGTTATTGTTGATGCGGGGGTTCAGGAAGGAAATTTTTCTCTTCGTTATATTGAAAAGGCATCGAAAGCGTATTTATTTGAATGTGACAAGCGTTGGATAAAACCCCTGCAGCAGACATTTCGTAAATTCAAGGATAAAGTTGTTTTATATAATGGTTTTTTAGGGCAGTATCATGCGGGAGAATATTTAAATCTGGATAATGCGGTAGGTAAAAGAGTGGATTTTTTGAAAATGGACGTTGAGGGAGCAGAGGTAGAAGCGCTTTTAGGTGGAAGAGAAATGTTTTTAAATAATGAAATTAAGTGTTCAATCTGTAGTTATCATAAAAGCGGGGATGAAGCGGCGATTAAAGATATCTTGAATTCTTATGGATATAGGACGAATACTTCGGAAGGATATATGTTATTTCATTTTGAAAAAAATATATTTTCCACATTGGATTTTAGAAGAGGAATAGTGTATGCAAGGAAATGAGAAAGGAAAGAGAAGAAAATGTTGAAAATATATAACGGTAAGGAATTTGTAGATAGGATTTGTAATATAGATGAGATTTATTTATTTGGCGCAGGAAAAAAAATTAAAGATGTTGAAAAATATTTTGCAGGTACAGAGGTTCCGATGAAAGTATCCGGGATTATTGACAATGATGTGAAAAAGCAGGGAACGGCAGTTGAGCTTTGGGGCAGGAAGTTTAGAATTGACAATCTAAAGGCTCTGGCTGAAAATTGTCCGGCAGGTAAATTAATACTGGTAACGATAGATGATTACGGGGATTTGTTGGATGATTTATTGGAAAACCAGTCTCTTAAAGAGTGTGAGATAGTTTGTTTTTATTATATCATGGCATTGCAGAAAGAATCCAAGTCAATAAATAAGAGTATGCCGGAAACTATTCGTTTAGAAGAAAAGGCGATGATTCCTAAAAAGCTTCATTATTGTTGGTTTGGTGGGAAAGAAATGCCGGATAAATATAAGCGTTATATGGAAAGCTGGTATAAATTCTGTCCGGATTATGAAATCATTGAGTGGAATGAATCGAACTATGACGTCACCAAATGTAAATATATGCAGGAGGCTTATGAAAGAAAGGTCTGGGGCTTTGTTCCGGATTATGCAAGAATTGATATCGTTTATAATCATGGCGGGATTTATCTGGATACGGATGTGGAACTTATTAAAAGCCTGGATGATTTACTGTATCAAAAAGGGTTTGCCTGTTTTGAAGATGAAAGTTATGTGAATCTTGGGAGTGGATTCGGAGGTGTAAAGGGGCTACCTGTTTTGAAAGCAATGCGGGATTATTATCATGGGAAAAGTTTTATGAATAAGGAAGGCGAGTTAGATTTAACCGGGAGTCCTGTACATAATACTTCTGTATTAGTAAAGTACGGCCTTATAGATAATGGCGAGTACCAGAGAGTGGAAGATATGACAATATATCCGGCGAAAGTATTGGTCGGAAAATGCATGTATACAATGAGAACAGTAATAAAACCATGGACATATGCAATTCATCAATATGACGGCTCCTGGGCGACAGAAAAGGCGCGTAGAACGAATGCGCGAATGGAGCGGGATATGAAGACATATCATTCAAATTAGATTATTTGATCTGCGAAAACCGTATTACTCGGAAAAGATTTTATAGAGGAGAGAAAAGAATGATTCGTTATTTTGAGAGGCAGCTGGCTGAATTTGAGCGTTCGATTTATTCATTGGATGAAAAGCTGTTTGAGAGATGGGTGAATGAGGCCGTCGCGACATTAAGGGCAGGACATAAAATTATTGTATCCGGACTTGGAAAAAATGTTCCAATCTGTGAAAAATTTGTGGGGTCTATGGTTTCAATGGGACTGGAAGCTTGTTTTTTGCATACAAATTCTGCAGTACACGGCGACATGGGAATTGTGAAGCCCGGGGATATGGTTATTTTATTAACGAAAAGCGGCGAGACTTCGGAGTCCATATATCTTGCGCGGCTTTTGTGCAAAAGGGATGTAAATATGTGGCTTCTGACCTTTGTAAAAGAAAGTACCCTGACCAGGGAAATAGCGAATCATGTTGTGCTTGATCTGGAACATGAGGGAGACTTGTGGAATATTATGCCCAATAACTCGACAACGGTGAATCTGATTGTGCTGCAAGGGCTGGCGATGCAGATAGCCGCCTGTATGGAGCTCAAACTAGAGGAGTTCAAGCGAAATCATCCGGGTGGACGAATTGGCGAGATTTTGCATGAACAGGATTAGAAGATAGCAGAGGGGAGGATAATATGGGTGTGAAGCTTTGCGTCTGTATGCCGACCTGCAACCGAAGCGTGTGTATAGCGCGGATATTGAAAGAAGAGCTTGAGCTTTTGAGCAGGACGGGCATTGATATCTACATCTATGATTCAAGCAGTGACGATAGTACAAAGGTATTGGTTTCTGACTATCAAAGCAAAGGTTATCAAAATCTTTATTATAAATATATTGATTATACTGTCCACGCGAATAAAAAGGCTTATCTGATTTTTAAAGCGGCGGAGAGCACAGGGTATGATTATATCTGGATGATACACGATCATACTTACTGTAACGATGAAAAGGGACTGCATTATATTTTGCAGGCGCTGGAGAAAGGCTGCGATTTTTATCTTCTGAATATGCAGAGCAAAGATTTTCATATGACGGAGATAAAGGAGCTGGATGAGTTTTTATTGTTGGGTGCATGGCCTCTTAACAGCTTCGGCGCGTCCATTTTGAAAATAGATTCGTTTATCAGGGGAACGGACTGGAGAGAGATGTCTAAGAAGTATCTGAAAAAAAAGACGCTGAATTACGCTCACGTGGGTTTTTATTTTGAAAGGGCGGCGCAGATTGCGGATATAAAAATCTGCCGTTTGGAGCTTCCAAGGGAATATTTTTTGGATTTTCTGAGATATGAAAAAACAAGCTGGGACAGGGGAACCATCCGTATTTGTACAGAATGCTGGGGAAGTAATATTCTGGGCTTACCTGATATTTATAAAAAGAAATATGAGGCGCTAAAAACTCAGGATAAATGGTTTCTGTCAAAATATAAATTGATTTTTTATAAGAAAAGCGGGCAATTTACAGTGAAAAGTTTTATGAGATACCGTAAATGGTTTCGTCTGATGTCGCCGGAAACCTATCTGCAGAATTTCCTGATCGCTATATTACCTTTCAGGACTTCTAAATATATCTTTTGCCATAAACTAGTAAAACGGATAAAAAAAGCCCGACGGGAGAATCAAAATATATTTATTTATGGTGCTGGAAGGCATGCGGTGGAATGTGCGGATCTGCTGAACAATATTGGACTGGATTTTGATGCGTTTATCGTTACGTCAACGGAGGGGAATCCGGAAACCCTTGCAGGACGTCCGGTAGTTGCTGCAGAGGCGGCGCTTAAGAAAGGGGCCGCGCTGATTATTATAGCTGTTTTAACAAGCGGAGTTCATGAGGTTGAGAAGTATATCGGACAGTTAAACGGCAAAAGCGGCCCGGGAGATTGCATTATTTTTGAATAAAATTAGAGGGAATGCTGTTAACATGTGTAAAGAAATTTTAGAATTTTATCGAAACAAAAAAGTGTTTGTCACAGGTCACACAGGTTTTAAAGGTTCCTGGTTATGTAAGATGCTGGAAAATTATGGCGCTAAGGTTACGGGCTATAGCCTGGAGCCGCCGGAGGAATCCTCCCTTTTTCATATTGCAGGAATAGACAAGGGTATGCGCTCCGTGATTGGCGATATAAGAGATTATGAAAGACTGAAAGAAGCGTACGACGAGGCGCAGCCGGAGGTTGTGTTTCATCTGGCGGCGCAGCCGATTGTCAGGGAAGGGTATAAAAATCCGGCATACACCTATGAAACGAATGTAATGGGAACCGTGAATATTCTGGAATGTGTCCGTAACACCAGCTGTGTAAAGTCCTTTTTAAATGTGACGACAGACAAGGTTTATAAAAATAAAGAATGGGAATGGGGCTACCGGGAAAATGACGAATTGGACGGGTATGATCCCTATTCTAATTCCAAGTCCTGTTCGGAGCTGGTTACGCACAGTTATAAAAGCGCTTTCTTTTCTAATCCGGATCGTCGTGTTCCAATTTCAACGGCGCGCGCCGGAAATGTAATTGGAGGAGGAGATTTTGCAAGTGACAGGATTATTCCGGATTGTGTGAGGGCTGCAATAGACGGAAGAGATATAATTGTGCGGAATCCCTATTCGGTAAGGCCGTATCAGCATGTACTGGAACCGCTTTACGTATACCTGATGATTGCCGCGAAACAGTCTGCCGACCTAAAATACGAGGGATATTATAATGTGGGACCTGATATACAGGACTGCCTGCAGACAGGAACCTTGGTAAACGAGTTTGTAAAATGCTGGGGGAGTAACCTGAAATGGATTAATCAGCATGATGGCGGCCCCCACGAAGCGGGTTTTCTGAAACTGGATTGTGCAAGGCTTAAGTCAGTCTTTGGATGGCGGCCCCGCTGGGATGTGCATGAAGCGGTGAAAAGGACAGTGGAATGGACGAAGTGCTGGAATTCAGGCGGAGATGTAACGGTATGTATGGACAGACAGATAGAAGAATTTCTGGAAAAGTAGGAGAGTGATAAAATGGCAGTTTGGAGGAACGAAAAGGAGGCAAGGGGACAGATTAAAGGGCTCGTTGCAGAATATTATCATGAGTTTAAGAAGCCGGAAATAGAGAAAGGATTTGTGCCCGGGGAAAGAATCTCTTATGCGTCCCGGGTTTATGATGAGAAAGAGATGTGCAGCCTGGTAGACGCAGCTCTGGATTTCTGGCTTACGACAGGCCGTTTCTCGGACACCTTTGAAAAGGAGTTTGCCGATTGGCTTGGCGTGCGCTATGCAAGTCTGGTGAACAGCGGGTCTTCAGCAAATCTTCTGGCGTTTATGGCTCTTACGGCGCCGGAGCTTGGAGAGAGACGAATTAAACGTGGAGATGAGGTGATTACGGTTGCCTGCGGATTTCCCACGACGGTTACTCCGATGCTGCAGTATGGCGCGGTTCCGGTGTTTGTAGATGTTACGGTGCCTCAGTATAATATTGATGTGTCCAGGCTTAAAGAGGCATACAGCCCGAAGACAAAAGCAGTGATGATTGCCCATACGCTAGGAAATCCTTTTGATATAAAAGAAGTGAAAGCATTTTGTGAAAAACAGAATCTTTGGCTTGTAGAGGATAACTGCGATGCGCTGGGAACAAAATATACCATAGATGGGGAAACGAAATTTACAGGAAGCTGGGGAGATATCGGTACAAGTAGTTTTTACCCGCCCCATCATATGACGATGGGAGAAGGGGGCTGTGTGTATACAGATAATCCGCTGTTAAATAAGTTAATAAAAAGTTATCGTGACTGGGGCCGGGACTGTGTGTGTCCATCAGGCCGGGACAATCTGTGCGGCCACCGTTTCGAAGGGCAGTTTGGAGAGCTTCCCAAAGGATATGATCATAAATATGTGTACAGCCATTTTGGATATAATCTGAAAGTTACGGATATGCAGGCGGCGGTCGGCGTGGAGCAGTTAAAGAAATTTCCGGATTTTATAAAAGCGCGCCGCCATAATTGGGAGCGTTTACGTAAGAAGCTTGTGGAAATATCAGACAAGGTCATTCTTCCGGAGCCGTGTGAGAACAGCGAGCCGTCCTGGTTTGGATTTTTGCTGAGCATTAGAGAGGGCAGCGGACTGGAGCGGGATAGAGTCACCCGGTATATTGAGGATCACAATATCCAGACCCGTCTGCTTTTCAGTGGAAATTTGATTAAGCATCCTTGTTTTGACGAGATACGGGGGACAGAAGCATACCGTGTAAGCGGGGATCTGATGGTGACTGACTTTATTATGACTCACGCGTTCTGGGTTGGCGTATATCCAGGAATGACGGATGAAAAAGTTGATTATATGGCGCAGATAATAAAAGAGGCTGTAAGGTAGCTGCCTAAAAACGGGAGGTTATAGAAAGAATGTGCAAACTGGCTATAGGTGTCCCCACATATAATAGAGC
>CAOJQZ010000085.1 GCA_948441955.1 uncultured Lachnospiraceae bacterium
AATAATAATAAG
Organism: uncultured Lachnospiraceae bacterium; assembly: GCA_948441955.1. Lineage (GTDB taxonomy): Bacteria > Bacillota > Clostridia > Lachnospirales > Lachnospiraceae > CAPEBR01. The sequence continues at coordinate 13 of CAOJQZ010000085.1, forward strand.
GAGTATTTTTGTATCAGATCTTCTACCTTTTTGCTTCTTACTCTATTTTTATCAAGCTCATATTTAACAAAAAAATCAGACAGAGGCAGGGTAGGTTTCTTACTATAATATTTTTTAAATCTCAGGTTATACAGAAAATTCATGGGACACACAAGATTTTTATTAATATTGTCCTTGTTAAAATTCTTTTTAACAACAAGCCAGAAGGAGGGATATCCGTGGCTTTTAATTTCCATGTCCTTTTTTATACGTTTGATTTCCATATCCAGATCAATGTCAAACTGCCTTTTTGCATTGTCAATGGCGCACTGCGCCAGCACGCTCAGAATACAAATAAAGTCTTCATACTTTTTATCCCCGAAATTATAGGTGTAGGTTAAGCATAGCTGTGCAAGATTACTGGATTCGCCGATTGCCCGACGTGAAGAGGCAAGCCTGCCGTCTATGACAGCAAAGTCGTTCATTGTATTATGATATACATTTTGATCTCTGGGAATATGGTTTACGATGGTAGGATAATTGGAATAGCAGTATTTTGCATGTCTTACGATTGCGGGCTGATTGGTTGTGTAGATACTGTCCGAGTCCTGATCCGAACCGTTATTTCTATCCTGGAAATCTGTGCCGATCATGTTGACTGCTATGACCTGTCTGCCAAAATTAAAATATTTTTCAAGCTTATCGCAATATACATTATGAAGATATACCATATTTCCGCGTCCGTTAAAAGGGCTTCTGAATCCGGCTAGATATTCATTATGGGCAAATCTTTTTGTAAAGCACTGTATGGCGTCATTTTCAGGAGTAAATGTATGGTCCTCATCAACCGCTTCCTCCCGTCCGGCGGCGGCATATAGCAGCATGGCATAAGGAGAGCCTGCAATGACTAAATTCTCTGCATTTTGCAGAACCTTTCCGCTTTTAAATTTTAATATATAGGATCTTATGATATGTTCTTTTCTGCTGCGAAAATAGCTGCTTTGTATAAAATCAGGATTCTGCTCACACAAGGCGGCCAGCACATCATAATCATTTGAAAAGCTGCTGTGTGCTTTTAAATATTCTAAAAATACAGTATTGTCGGTTTTCAGCCTGATAATATAATTTGTACTTTCTTTTACAACGTCATCCATTGTATCTATGTCTAAAGCGTTTATCATCTGATAACTCATTTTCTGTACTTCTCCAAGCTTGCTTTGATGTGCGGTTTTTACAATGCCGAACTGGCAGCCATTGTCATAAACCCATTTGCACCAATCATCGTAGGACTTTCCGAATTTCAGCCATTTCATAGCGTTATCCGTAGTGATTAATTGGATATCCTTAACATAATGGAGTGTGCCAAACATATCTTTGACTGCCGCCGTATCATAATTTTCGCCCCAATAGTCTTTGAAAAATTGTTGGATGTTAGCAGAAAAGGCAGCCATTTTACAAAAATGATGTCTTAATAGTATATATCCGTTCCCCCATTCCGGGAATATACTGCTGTCGATCAGAGCCTGTCCGTCAAATAAGGTGTTCTTTAATTGATAATCGGATATTTTTTTTGCATAGCAATGCTTATTTTCATCTGTTTCTATACTGATGATATTTGTTCTGAAAAATCTGTCAACGTCCTTTAGCACCAGGATATTCTTTGGATCTATTTTTATTTTTTCAACGATGCTGCTGGAAACAAGAGAAGAATAAGCGCTGATTTCTACGATCCTCGGATTATTTTCGGGAAGCCGGATTCCCATGCGGAGAAATTTTAATGCTTTGCTGTACAATCTGTCGGCGATAAACATACAGGATCCTTTTTTTGCTTTGCCAGTGCTGCGATACAGCATTTTATAATGTACCTTTTCTTTCTTTTTTATGTTTCCTTTCCTGTCGTAAGCGTTATATTCCACATCCACTCCATGATTGTACAGATATGTTCTCAGCTCATTTGCAGTATATTGCACGTAATGACTACGCTTTCTGTATGCCGTCTGAAGTAATTCATCAATCTTTCTTTTTTTGCTGTGCATATTTTCAGTAAGATACTTGTTATTCTGTATTTTTGCTTTGCGGTATTCCTGGTTGGCGTTTACTGCCATTCTGTATAAGTATTCCATTTCTTTTTGATAGGAACGGGATCCATAATTAAATTCTAAGCAGATAATATCCCTTGTGGAGTCATCCTTACGGATCTTCAATCCATTTTCTTTTAAATAATCACTGAAGAGGCTGGCTGTAAACATTGCATCCGTATGCTCATAGTGCTGACGTAAGCCAAGGTTATATTCAAATAATGTGCCAGCCTCTATATTTTTGATTTTCAGACCGAATTTACTGATAAAGCATCCCTCCCTTAATGATTCTGTGAAACGAGATAATTATATAAATCTTCCGATGTAGAAAGAATAATGTCCGTACCGTCTTTTTCCGTAATCATGCCGGGTTTCCATTTGCGTCCATAATCTAATTCAAAGCAAAAGTAAGCAATTGTATCGTTTACATCCGACTCTTTAAAAGAAAAATGTAACAGTTTAAGTACGGAATCAATACAATTCGGCTGAAAAAGATATCCGCCGGCGCCGTTTTTTCGCAGCTGCTGATTCAGCCAGTTTTGATAATCGTCACTTTTTTTGGCTTCCTCCATTACTTCAATAAATAATTCTTTGTCTATCACGATATATGACCTCCTTTTTGTTATTTGTTTCTTTTGTATACGAAGGGAATGAGCTTAATATATATTTCTGTATTTAAAATTGAAAATTTTATAAAAAATGGAAATATTATAATTAAATTCAGAACACAAGTTCGCGAATTTGTATTGACATTTACGAACCTGTGTTCTATAATTAATGTTACAGAGATAAGCATAGAGGTACGTCATTATGGAACAGATTTTAAATGCATATTATGTGGATAATGCAAAAAAGCTTCATAAAATAGTGGATGAGATTTTATCAAAATTTGGCGGTTTGTCTGGTAAGGATATGGATGATTTTTATTCGCTGGCAAATGAAGTGTTCGTAGATGTGATGAAGCGATATGATCCTTCACAGTCCTTCGATAATTTTTTATATTCCTGTTTATTGAATAGAATTAAGACAGAGATAACAAAAAGAAATTGTGAAAAACGCAGGGCAGACAGGATGTCAGTTTCGATAGACGCCCCCGTAGGTGATGAGGAGAGTTTAACACTGGGAGATCTTATCGCAGATAATTTTGCAATAGAAAGAGAAGTGTTTGGCGTAAGGGAAGAAGAGTACAGCAGACGGATGCTGCTGTATCTTGGCAGACTTTCCGAACTTCAAAAAGAGGTGCTGACACTCCATGCGGCCGGTTATCTTCCCGGCGAAATAAGAGAAGAATTGCATATTGGTAAAAAGCAATATGCGGATTGCTGTGCGGCAATTCATTCCTATAGAAATGTATCTGTACTATTTAAGGACAATATTTGAATTAAAATACAGGAGGGATTTAAAATGCGGCCAAGAAAACAAACGTATACCATGGACATGTATCTGAAAAAGAATATAAAGGGCGATATTGATAATAAAGCGGATGTACAAAGAAACTTTGTATGGAATAATGAACAGGTCAACGAGCTGATTGTAACTGTATTGACAGACGATTACATTCCTCCTATCATTCTTGGAGAAGAAGGAAATTCGAAATTACATATTGTAGACGGCGGATGCCGGACAGCCGCTTTAATAAAATTTAGAAAAGGAATTCATAAGATAACAGCTTCTATAGAAAATTCTCTGATTCCCTATAAGAAAAAAGTCATAGATGATAATGGGAATATGATATATGAAGACGAAGTATTTGATATAAAAAATAAGACCTACGATAAGCTCCCAGAGGAATTGAAGGAAAAATTTGACGAATATCAGATTGAAACAGTGATACATGAGTGTTGTGATCGTCACAGGATTTCGAACTATATTAAGCGTTATAATAATCATGTGGCTATGAATACAGATCAGAAAGCCTTCACTTATATTGATAAATTTGCAGGATGTATTCGTGAAATCTTAAACAGCCGGTTTTTTACGGAGTGTAATAATTTTTCTGAAAGGGATAAAAATAAGGGGGTTGTTGAAAGAATCGTTGTGGAATCCATCATGTGTATCAATCATCTTGATAAGTGGAAAAAGCAGGCAAAAGCAGCCTGTAAATATCTGAATGACAATGCCGGCGTGGAAGAATTTGATTCGCTGGCAGATCATCTACGCAGATTGGAAAAGATCCTGACGAATGATATGAAAAGTATCTTTAATAAAAAGGATTCCTTTATATTTATAACTTTGTTTGACAGATTTACAAAATTAGGGATTGAAGATGAGCGTTTTGGGGAGTTTCTCATAAGGTTTAAAGATGAATTCCGAGCTGTAAAAAGGAATTGCAATGGATTTTTATTTGATGAAATTGATAATGATTCAAGTACGAAGGATAAGCAGGTCATTATTGACAAACTGGACATGCTTGAAAGTCTGATGGTTGAGTTTTTAGATAAGGAAGCATTTAGAAAGGAGCCGGACAGCGCAGCCGGATTTATTGCAGAGGTTCTCAATATAGATATATCTGAAATAGAAGAGGATATAGATTTTTATAATGAAACGTTAGAAGTACTGAAAAGTAATACTATAAAAGACGGTTCTAAATTGTTAGACAGAAAAAATGAATTATCTTTATTGGCCATGGTGGCTTACTCGTATAAAAATGACGTGGATTTGGACGACTGGATGGTTTTATATGCCCAAAAACATCATACGTATTTTGCAGATCAAAAAAAGAATTATTTATACATGATAAAGGATTTTCAATCTTTTATGTCCAATAAAGATAAAAAGACTTTGTAAGAAGGAAGTGTGAGTTTGGGAGAAATGTGTTACAATTAAATGGAAATAAAAAGGCATAGCCAGATTATATCGGAAGAGCGGACAGGAGAATTTAACATCATGAACGACAGAAAAAACACATCGAATCCTCTGGAAACAGAAAGAATAGGGAAGCTGATCGCGAAATTTGCGATACCGGCGATTATCAGTATGCTTGTAAGCTCCCTTTATAATATTGTGGACCAGATTTTCATTGGACAGGGAGTGGGCATGCTTGGAAACGCGGCAACAAACATTGCGTTTCCGGTATCCATTATCTGTACGGCGACGGCGCTTCTCCTTGGTATCGGCGGGGCGTCAAACTATAATCTTGCATCCGGTCAGGGCAGTCAGGAACGGGCGGCCGGGATTGCGGGAACAGCGCTTGCAATGCTGGGAATAAGCGGTATAGTGATAGCGGCGGCCGTTCTGCTTTTTCTGAATCCGCTGCTTCAGATATTTGGAGTAACGCCGGAAGTGCTTCCTTTTGCGAAGGATTATACTGGCATTACTGCGTATGGCATTCCGTTTCTTGTACTGACGACAGGAGGAAACCATCTGATTCGTGCGGACAGAAGTCCGACTTATTCTATGACCTGTATGCTGACAGGGGCGGTTATCAATACGGTTTTGGATCCCCTTTTCATTTTCGGATTCCACTGGGGAATCAAGGGGGCCGCAGCCGCAACGGTTATCGGGCAGGCGGCATCGGGACTTATGGTGATTGTATATTTTGGAAAGCTGCGTAAAATGGAGCTGTCCCGGGAGAAATTACACCCCCGGGCAGAATATGTAAAAGCAATTGTTTCTCTTGGAATGGCGTCCTGCGTCAATCAGATTGCAATGGCTGCTGTGCAGATCACAATGAATAACACGCTGCGGCATTATGGCGCAGAATCTATGTACGGGACAGATATCCCTCTTGCGTGTGTCGGTGTAATTTCGAAAGTCAATATGGTGTTCATGGCAATTTGCATTGGAATTTCCCAGGGATGCCAGCCAATATGGGGCTTTAATTACGGGGCGGAGAGGTACGGGCGTGTGCGGGACACATATAAGAAGGCGTTTCAAATTGCATTTACAGTTGGAATTTTCTTTTTTATTTGTTTTCAGCTTTTTCCAAAACAAATTGTCAGTATTTTCGGGACAGGCAGTGAGGAATATTTTCGTTTTGCGGAGCGATATTTTAAAATATTTATGCTGATGACATTTATTAATGGTGTACAGCCTATGTGTTCAGGTTTTTTTACATCTATCGGAAAGGCAAAGCTTGGCATTGCCGTATCACTGACAAGGCAGGTCATTTTTCTTCTGCCTCTGATTCTTATTTTCCCGGTTTTTATGGGGATTGACGGCGTCATGTATGCAGGGCCGATTGCGGACGGCGCTGCGGCTGCTGTGGCAATCGGACTTGCTGTGCGGGAGCTTAAAGGAATGAAAGGAAATTCTGGTTGCCCTTAGATGGAAACTGTGCTAGAATGATTTCGGAACAATTAAATAACAAAGCAGAGTAGGAAGGTGTGCGTCAAGTGCCATGCGGACGGGGAGTTGCCGGATGGACGAAGAGTATCGGGAAGAGATACCCGCGGTACATTTTCCGCATCCCGCTGCTACACATAGACGGATATAGGGTTACCTCTATGCGTAGCGTTAAGGACTACTGCAAAGGAGGTAATTTTTATGAAGAAAATCAGAAAACAATTCACAGATTCCTTTCAGGAGTTAAAAGACGTAAGAACTCTGGCAGCAGCAGCAATGCTGCTGGCGGTTACAGTCGTACTGGGCTTTTATCGGCTGCAGCTTACAGAGTACATAAGAATCGGCTTTGACTCTGTTGCCAAGGAACTGACAGGAATGCTTTTTGGTCCGGTAATTGGATGTATGGTGGGGGGATTATCAGATGTCATGGCCTATATTATAAAGCCGGTGGGCGGATTTTTTCCCGGATTTACAATCAGTGCAATGGCCGGCGGAATTATATACGGAACAGTTCTGTATAAGAGACCGTTAAGCTTCCTGCGGGTTGCCGCTGCAAACAGTGCAGTGGCAGTTATTGTCAATCTGGGGCTTAATACATATTGGCTTACACTTTTGTATGGGGACGCTTTTTTTGCGCTTCTTCCGGTAAGAGCGTTCAAGCAGCTTATTATGCTGCCGATTGATATCGTATTGTTTTATGTGCTGGCAAGGCTTTTGTCAAAAGCAAATTTATTCGAAGCAGTGAGAAGACGGGCCGGCAGATAGGGGAACGGGAGATGAGCATATGCAGGAACGGATGCCGATTGGATTTGCGTTCAAACAGATTAATAATGTGTATGAAAAAGAACTGAGCAGCCGCCTGCGTAAGCTGGGAATTACTGCGTCCCAGTGTGCTGTACTTGATTATCTCTTTGTAAGCAGTAAAGACGAGGTGACGCAAAGGGATATTGAAAAGGCTTTGAGTCTTAAGAATCCTACTGTTACCGGTCTGCTGAAGAGACTGGATGAAAAGGGGTTCATCCTGATTGTGCCCAGCAATAAGGATAAACGGTGCAAAAATATATATTTGACAGAAAAAGCCTATGACATCAGAAGACGTATGGAGGCGGACCGTAAAAAGCTGGATAAGCTTTTGACACTGGGAATGAATAAAAGAGAGGTTGCCGCTCTTGAAAAGATGCTGAGCCGTGTGCTTTATAATATTGCGGATCCATAAAAAGAAGCGACGCTTGGGCGGCCGGAAACGAGGGTTTCTTATAGAGAACTTCGATTCCGGCCGCATTCTTTTACGCTGAATTAAAATAATACGAATATTCCTTATCTGATAAGAAAATGCTATAAATATCAGATTGCAAAAGTGAGAGGAGTATTTTATGCTGTCCGAGGTTGTAAGTTATCTGTATTCCAGCGGGAATCGCCGGGAACATTTCAGAATTCAGATTATTTTTCAATGCGCGCCTTTTTTCAAAGGGCTTAAGGCCTCGGCTATGATAAGCCTTGAGCAGGACATGTATATAGAGCTTGCAGATATTTTTTCTAATACAGATATTAACCATAGGATTCTGGCAGAGGGCAGAGGAAGAGGGCTGGTACTGCTCTATCGGGAGGAGGAGCTTAAAAGCAGTCTTAAAAGGAACGGGGTACAGATGTTTCTTAATGCCTATGGATATAACACGCGGGATGTGGAAGCAGCTCTTTTAAAGCTTTCGGAGAGGGTCTGCCAGTATGTTCATAAAGATCGGAGCTTTCCCCATGAAATCGGCATTTTTCTGGATTATCCTCTGGAGGATGTCAGGGGATTTATCAGGGAGAAAGGGAGGAACGGCCTGCTTAACGGCTATTGGAAGGTCTATCATAATCCGGGCAAGGCCCAGCTGACCTTCTATGCTTATGATAAGGCTAAGGTAAGTGCAGTGAATGAACTTCTCTCGGGGAAACCGATGAGGGAAATTATACGCGGCCTTTCCTGATTCTGCATATATAAAATTACAGTATGAAGAATTTTTCTATGGTATATTTATAACAGTTGTGCTATAATACTAAAGATTGCGGGCAGGGAGATTTCACCCGAGACCACTGAAATGTGTATTTGCGGGTTACGGCTGTTAGAGAGAACTGTTCAGACAGCTTTATCATGTAAGAACCAGGGGGATGTTAGAAAATACATATTTCAGTAGTTTCGGAGTATTTCTGCCATGCGGTTTTCGTCATATAGACGGACAGGAGTATGTAACAGGAAAAGGAGAAAACTATGTATAAGAAATTTGAGATGGAATTAGCCGGAAGGACTCTGCGGGTAGACGTAGACAGAGTTGCAAAGCAGGCTAACGGCGCAGTGCTGATGCATTACGGAGATACAACGGTACTGTGTACGGCTACAGCGTCAGAAAAGCCGAGGGACGGGATTGATTTCTTCCCTCTAAGCGTAGAGTACAATGAAAGGCTCTATTCTGTGGGAAAAATTCCGGGAGGCTTTAATAAGAGAGAGGGAAAAGCGTCGGAAAATGCAGTTTTGACAGACCGGGTCATTGACCGTCCTATGAGACCATTGTTTCCAAAGGACTACCGCAATGACGTAACTCTTGAGAATCTGGTGCTGTCCGTTGATCAGGACTGCTCTCCGGAGCTTACGGCTATGCTTGGGGCGGCAATTGCAACAACAATTTCCGATATTCCTTTTGACGGGCCGATTTCTACAACCCAGGTGGGACTGGTAGACGGAGAGTTTGTATTTAATCCGACGGCAGCCCAGAAGGAGGTATCAGACCTGGCCCTTACGGTGGCGTCTACGAAGGAAAAGGTTATCATGATTGAAGCCGGGGCTAACGAGGTGCCGGAGCAGAAAATGATTGAGGCAATTTTTGCAGCTCATGAGCTGAACCAGAAGGTTATTGCCTTTATTGATACGATTGTAGCTGAATGTGGAAAAACAAAGCATGCATATGAGAGCTGCGGGGTTCCGGAAGAATTGTTTGCAGCAATCCGGGAGATTGTTCCGCCGGAGGCGATGGAAGAGGCTGTATTTACAGATGAAAAGCAAGTAAGAGAAGAGAATATCAGACAGATCACAGAGAAGCTTGAGGAGGCATTTGCCGAGAAGGAGGAATGGCTTTCTGTGCTTGGCGAGGCTGTTTATCAGTATCAGAAGAAGACGGTGCGCAAGATGATTTTAAAGGATCACAAGCGTCCTGACGGAAGAGCGATTGACCAGATCCGTCCCCTTGCTGCAGAGATTGATCTGATTCCAAGAGTTCATGGTTCCGCAATGTTTACAAGAGGGCAGACGCAGATCTGTACCATTACGACCCTTGCGCCTCTTGCCGAGGCACAGAGGCTTGATGGCCTTGATGAGGCGGAGACTTCCAAGAGATATATGCATCATTATAATTTCCCGTCCTATTC
>CAOJQZ010000086.1 GCA_948441955.1 uncultured Lachnospiraceae bacterium
AGGCAGGCTGGAAGAAGTTAAAAAATATCTGGTATTATTTAAATCCGGCGGAAAATGGAGCGATGCTATCCAACTGCCAAAAGAAAATAAACGGAAAAGAATATGCGTTTAAAAAGAGCGGAGATATGATAACGGGCTGGAATTATACGGGCGGAAAGTGGTACTACTATGGCAATTACGGAAAAGAGGCAGGCTGGAAGAAGTTAAAAAATATCTGGTATTATTTAAATCCGGCGGAAAACAGACAAATGCTTGCCAATCAATGGAAGGTAATCAATGGCAAGTGGTATTATTTTGATAAAAGCGGAGCGATGGCGACAGATTGGCTCTATTATGCCGGCTGGTATTATATGGGTAAGGATGGAGGTATGAGAACGGGCTGGCAGCAGATCGGAAACGACTTGTACTATTTTTACAAAGAGAAGGATAGCCGCGGCAATGTATGCGGAATGATGGCAAAAAATACAACTGTTGACGGAAAAAAAATCGGCAGTGACGGCCGGATGGTTAATTATCAGGAGTTAATGGCGGCATTTTCTACAGTTTCCACAAATGATGCAAATGGTACGTATAATATGACAAAAGCATTAAAAAGTTTTCATCATGTTGTTATCATGCCTGGGCAGACCTTGTCTTTCTTCAATGTAGCCGGTCCTTGCGGCGCTGCCCAGGGGTATATGCCGGGGGGAGTAGTAGGCGGCGTTGGTTACGGCGGCGGAATCTGTCAGGCGAGCACTACCCTTTATGGAGCGATGCTCAGAGCCGGCCTGACGGTTGTGGAGCGTCATAATCATTCTGTGCCATCCACGTATGTGCCAATCGGACAGGATGCTATGGTAAATTATGGGACTGATGATTTAAGAATAAGAAATGATTACACTTTTCCAGTCAAAATAGCTGCGTTTGTAAACGGTAATACATTATATACTGAAATATGGGGAATGCAGCCGGAGTGGTACGACCATGTCGAAATTAGTTCATGGTGGACTGGAAGCCGTACAGCCATAGCGTATAGAAAATATATAAAGAATGGAAAAGTAGTGAAGACAGAACAGCTGCCTCCATCATTTTATTAAGATTGTTTTTGAAGGAGAATATATGCGGACAGAGAGAGGAAAGAGGCTTAAAAAAAAGATTTTTGCGGGGGTGGCTGCGTTTTTTTTCATATGTTTATTTACAACGCCTTCTTCTTATGCGGCTGAAGGCAGAGGGAAGGATGCTGTATATACTGCTATGCTTCATACATCTCTATCCGATCATTCGGGGGATGGGTCGAAAGAGAATCCCTATAACCGATTTGAAGATGCATTGACGAATGTTTCAGATGGAGGGACAATATATATAGCATCCCCGGGTGCATTTATTAATGATCCGGGGAATGATATGCCTTTTATAATTGACAAAACGGTGCATATTGAACCGGCAGAGGGTCTAGGAAGAGCATCTCTGGAGAATCGTGCGGCTGGAGTAGTACTTGGCGGTGACGTTACACTTAGTAATATTGAGTTCGTTTTTACGAATCCATATCATGCACAGATTTTTGCAAATGGTCATAGCCTTATTTTAAATAATATTACACGCCGTGAGAATGCACGCTTAGTGGATGTGGTTGCAGGAGGGCTGTTTGATCTGTATGGACGACAGATGGGACCTGTTTCGGGGAGTAATGCACAGATTTTGATTCAAGGGGCAGTCAGCGAATTTGGAAACATATATGCGGGAAGTATTAATGGTACTTATTACGGAGATGCCTCCATACATGTGCAAAATACAAAAGAGAATATGATGACCAGTATTTATGCCTGCGGAGCAAAAGAGGCTGAGTTTGACCGAAATGATTTTTTTAGCGGTAATGAACCGCCGTCGCCGTCGGCTGCTCCCAACACATACAAGGTTGAAGGAAGGGTAAGCGTAAAGCTTGAAAAGACGTCCATTATGGACGTGGACGGAGCGGGAGCGTCAAATGGTACGGAATTTATTTTTCATGGAACAGAATATCTGGCAGACAATCTTGCCCTGAGGAATATTGAGACGCTTTCTGTTGAAAAAGGGAATCTGAAGCCTAAGGAACTGCTTATTCAGGATGGCCAGAAAATGAATCTTGCTATATTACCGGGAAATATACTGAATCTGGCTAATCTGAAAAATATCCCGGTAAATAACTTTGACGGAGGGGGCAAACTGATACTGGGAAAAGATGCTCTAATGGATGTTGCAGGAGATCTGACAGGAGAAACGATTTTTGAAGTGGCTGGCGGATACGGCGGCGTTTCAGGAATGGCCTTAGAAAACCATGTTTATATCAAATGCAGGCCGGAAACAAAAGGAATATTTACATATACGCCTAATTATTCCCAGGAGCATCTGGGATTTGCCAAACAGGCGGACGGAAGCTGGACGGTAGTTCGAAGCAATAAAATTACGATTGTATATCAGACAAATGATATAGAAAAAGGCGATGTGAGTATCGAGTGGGAAACAATAGATCCGGAGAATGGAAAGCCAGAGGGCGCTGCAGCAAAAGAGGAGGAAGGATATCATTTTCTGAATTGGACGGATGAAAGCGGAAATATAGTGGGAAGCGACAGACAGTTTATTCCCCAGAAGACAGCAGCGGGTGCTTATGAGCAAAGAACATATACAGCTAATTTTGCGGCAAATACTTATAAGATAGTATTTAAGGCCAACGGCGGAAGCGGGGCTGATATGAAGGAACAGCAATTTTTATACGGGAAAGAGCAGAAATTGTTCCCAAACAGTTATGCGCTGCAAAATTATACTTTTGCCGGCTGGTCTTTAAAGCCTGACGGATCCATAGCGTATAAGGACGGAGCGAGCGTGAAGAATGTAACTGCCAAAGATGGAGAAGCCGTAGTATTATATGCGAAATGGACGAAAAAAGCGGATACTTCTGTGAAAACCGGGTGGCAGAAGGTAGGAGGTAAGTGGTACTATTTTAACAGTAAGGGAAAAAAACAAACCGGCTGGATATGTGTGCAGAAAAAATGGTATTATTTGAACGGAAGCGGAGTGATGCAGACGGGCTGGATAGCATCTGGCGGCAAATGGTATTATTTAAATGGAAGCGGAGTGATGCAGACGGGCTGGCTGGCAATCGGCGGTAAATGGTACTATTTAAACAGCAGCGGAGCCATGGCAGAAGGCTGGCTGGCAATCGGCGGTAAATGGTACTATTTAACACCGGGAAGCGGGGTTATGTGTACCGGATGGTATAAAGTAGGAGGCAAATGGTATTACAGTTATGCCAGCGGGGCTATGGCAGTAAGTACATGGATAGGCTCCTGCTATGTTAACGGCTCCGGAGTGTGGGTAAAGTAGTAAATTTTTATAAAAAATAAGCATATAAAATCCTTGTAAATCGTTTTTCGGAACAGTGCAAGGATTTTATAATTGTATAGTAATAATTGCATAACGCTGCTGTTTATGGTATAAAGATTTTGTGACATAAGAGAAAGGCTGAATATGACATGAAAAAAATAATAATTATTACAGTGATCAGTATATGGCTGTCAGAGCAGATTTTTGGAGTAAATTTTGTAAAGGCGGCAGAGACTGGTGAGGCAGGTAATGTAAATAAAGTTCATTTTATTACACTTAAAGGAGAGACAGATGCCATACTTCTTGAGAGCAACGGACGTTTTGGAATGGTAGATTCAGGAGAGGACACCGATTTTCCGGACGGCTCAGACAGCAGATATCCCTTTAGAGAAGGAATTGCAGAAGACGGATTTGAAGATGAAGTAATAGAATATATGAGAGCTGCAGGAGTAACAGAGGATAATCTGGAGTTTTACCTGGGAACACACCCCCATAGTGATCACATCGGATCTGCAGATGAAGTTATTCGGGAGTTTAAGCCTGAGCGTGTTTATATTATGGAGTACAAAGATAAATATATTTCATCGAAAAATAATTTGTGGGATAATTTATATGTGTATGATCATATGATTGAGGCAGCAAAAGAGGTTGGGGCAGTTTTAATTCAAAATTTTAACAAAGCTGCTCCTGTTATACCAGCAGTTTCAGATGGGAATGAAAATACACTGGATACGGCGTCCCAGGAGATGGACGGGAGGGAATACGCTTACTATTCTCAGGAGGATATCAGGGAAAAATACGGAGCAGATCCAACGGATCCGAATGATCCGCAGGCGGCATATTCATTGAGAGAAGGTGAGGAGATTCCGGTTATGCAAAGCACGGATCCAAACTCCATAATTTATAATACGAATGTATCTACAACCGGAAATCCGAATTTTATGTTAGGGGATATGGAAATTAATGTAGTTAATTACAGCGATGATTATAAAACGGTACCTAAGCCTGATGCCAATTATTTCTCCCTGGGTGTTCTTATAAAAATAAACGGTTATAAAATGTTTCTGGCCGGGGATATTGTCAATTTTGATGGAGATGAAGACAGGCTGTACCCCTTGCTTGGAAAGGTAGACGTCTTAAAATTAGGCCATCACGGACATGCCAGTTCCAATACGGTAAAGTGTTTAAAGACGCTAAGGCCTGATTATGCAATTGTAACAGGAAGCTATAATACATTAACTACTGCGGCGGGACGTATCAGTATATTGGATGAATTGGCAGAAAAACAGGGAGCCAGATTATATACTACATACGATTATTCTTCAAAAGTGGATGGAATAATACTTGCATTTGATTCTTCATCTATTGAAAGTAATGTGTCAGCGGACCAAAAAATGTTTTTAGAATGTCTGGAAGCTCCTTATGTAGTATGTTACAAAGACGGAAAGAAATGTAAGATTAATGGTGAAATCGTTTTTCATGGAAAAAAATATTGGTTTGACAATTCGTTCCAAGCGTGTTGTTCAAAATGGCTGTACCGCGACAAAAAATGGTATTATTACAAAGAGGACGGAATGAAGGCTACAGGTTTCCTTACGCTGAAGGGTAAAAAATATTATCTGAATTCCGAAGGAGTAATGCAGACCGGCTGGCAGACAGTGAATGGAAAGCGTTATTACTTTAAAGATGACGGAGCGGCGTATATTGGGTGGAAGGGGACGGATTATTTTAATCAGGACGGAGTTTTGATTAAAAATCCTCAAAAAGAGGGATGGAGGAAAAATACTACAGGATGGTGGTATCAATACCTTGACGGCTCATATCCAAGAAATCAATGGGAAATGATTTCCGGCAAGTATTATTATTTTAATGCCGGAGGATACATGCAGACCGGGTGGATTTATAAAGAAAATATATGGTATTACCTGGAGAGCAGCGGAGCAATGACAGTCGGCTGGCAGAAGGTTGGAAATACATGGTATTATATGAATGGCAAAGGGGAGATGCAGACCGGCTGGCAGAGAATAAATGGAAGATGGTATTATCTGGAAGGCAGCGGAGCAATGGTTACCGGATGGAAAAGGGTTGACGGCATATGGTACTATCTGGAGGGCAGCGGAGCAATGGCAACCGGCTGGCAGAAGATTGAAAATAGGTGGTATTATATGAACGGTAAAGGGGAAATGCAGACCGGCTGGCAGAGAATAAATGGAAGATGGTACTATCTGGAGGGCAGCGGAGTAATGGCAACTGGCTGGAGGAAAATAGGAAATGAGTGGTATTATTTAAACTCCAACGGAGTATGGATGAATTGAGAATTTGACACCATAGTTAAAATTACTTATAATATTTACTGTAATCATGCAGAAAGACAATCAGATTGTGAGAACAAGGGGAGGACTGAAATGCGGAACATAAAAAGGATGCTGTGCTTATTATTGACAGGTGCGCTGCTATTAGTAAGCAGCGGTATAAATGTGCGTGCCGGCGCTATGTCAGAGGGAGCAGAAGACCTTTATGTGGACGAGCAATCGAAGCTAAATGGGGAAGCAGAGTATATGCCGGGAGAGATTCTTGTTTCATACCGGCCGCAGGCAGATGAGGAGATGCTGCAGTTTACACAGGAGATGGACGGCGATGTGACGGACATTGTATCAGATTCAGACGGGGAAAAGATTGCCGTAGTAAGTATTCCCGATGATATGACTGTAGAAGAGGCAATCGAAGAGTATTCACAAAATCCGGATGTTGAATATGCAGAGCCCAATTATATTATAGAACAATTACAGGAGGAGCTAAACACAACGGCTTCCGAGCCGGGGGTGGCCCGACAGTGGTATTTAGGCTATGTTAAGGCGGCAGCCGCGTGGAATTCTTTGCGTACATATAACAACAGCAAGGTCCGCGTGGCCGTAATAGATACTGGCGCAAGGCTGGAGCATGAGGATCTTAAAAATGTGATAAATAAGAACCTGAGTATAGAAGTTGTTGAAAGTAATGACGGGACTGCGTTTACAGATATTCCCCTTCGCGGGGATGGATACCTGAATGGGACAGCAGAGAAAAACGACAGGACAACACACGGAACACATGTGGCGGGGATTGTTGCCGCACAGTCCGGGAACAGCGTTGGAATACAGGGAGTGGCAAGCGGCGGCGAGACAGTAAAGAAGAATGGGATTGTAGATTTGGTAATGATTGACGCGTTTACTGAAATAAATGCAAAAAATGAGGATATTGCGACAACAGGATCTGTGATTTATGCGATGCAGTATGCCCGGGAGGTTGGCTGTAAGGTAATAAATTTGAGCCTTGGCACGGAGAGCAACAGTAAATTTTTAGAAAGAGCGTGCCAGCAGTTAAAGAATGCAGGAATTACAATTGTATGCGCTGCCGGAAATGAGGGGAAAAATATAAGCACATATCCATCAGACTACCCATCTACGATTGGAGTGATTAATATCACGGAGCAGGGAGAAAGGGCATATACCTCTACTTACGGAGATGAAAAGGATCTATCTGCACCAGGAACAAATATTTACAGTACGATAAATACCGGAAACAGCGCTTATGGGCTGCTTTCGGGAACCTCTATGGCCAGTCCGGTTGTCGCGGCGGCAGCAGCGATGCTGCTGTATGCCGAGCCTTTATTGTCGCCGGAGCAGGTATTGGATATACTCTGCAAAACTGCAGTAGATTTGCACACTCCGGGGAAGGATCCGGAAACAGGATACGGAGCGGTTGATATTGCGGCTGCGTTGAAAAGAGTAAAAGAAATGCAGAATCCCGGAAAAAGGGCGGAATGGAAGCGAAATGCAACAGGATGGTGGTACCAGAGAGCAGACGGAAGTTACCCGGTAAATTGCTGGGAGAAGATTGACAGGCAATGGTACAGATTTGACAGCCGGGGGTACATGCGTACAGGATGGCTGAGGCTTGGGAATACATGGTATTATTTAAAAAGCAGCGGAGCGATGGCGGAGGGCTGGAACTATGTGGGAGGAAAATGGTATTATCTGACGCCGGGAAGCGGAGCAATGCGTACAGGATGGCTGAAGCTTGGGAATACATGGTATTATTTAAAAAGCAGCGGAGCGATGGCGGAGGGCTGGAACTATGTGGGAGGAAAATGGTATTATCTGACGCCGGGAAGCGGAGCAATGCGTACAGGATGGTATACGGTTAACGGTAAATGGTATTATAGCTATACCAGCGGAGCAATGGCATCCAATACCTGGATTGGCTCCTATTATGTCAATCATTCAGGAGTATGGATTCGGTGAAATTATTTTAATATATAATATTTTACGAAACGTGATAAATGTGATATTATGACTAAGAAGACTCAGAAGAAAGGAATTTTATACATTATGAGAAAATTCAGATATATATTTGTAGCGTTACTTTTATCTTCTTTTATTGTATTACCGGCAAAAGCAGAGCAGGAGACAGGGACTGCAGGTTCCTCACTGGGAAAAGAGGTTATGAGTACGGAGGAAGCAGAGAATATGGAGGAAGAAATGCCCGATGGGGATTTGGCGCTGCGTGCGAAGGCATATGGATGGCAGAAGGACAGTAAAGGCTGGTGGTATCTTTACAGCGACGGCAGCTATCCAAAGCTTTCATGGAGAAAAATAGACGGTAAATGGTGGTACTTTAACAGCGAAGGCTACTGGGTGGATGATAATAGCTGCGAAACCGGAACAATCAAAGGTATCGACGTATCCGAGTGGCAGGGAGATATTAACTGGCAGTCCGTCAAAAAGGATGGGATTCAATTTGCTTTTGTCCGGCTGGGACATGATAATCATGTGTTAGATTATAAATATAAACAAAATATGCAGGGAGCGATTAATGCAGGCATACCGGTAGGAGTTTATTTTTATAGTACGGCGGTGAATGAGGAGCAGGCGATTTTAGACGCCCAGTATGTAATAGAGAATATGAAAGGGTATATGGTTTCTTATCCGGTAGCCATAGACTTGGAAGACAGTGCGCAGGACGGCTTAAGTAAAGCCCAGCTGGGAAAAATTGCAAAGGCTTTTTGTGATGAAGTCAGAAGGGCGGGTTATACGCCTATGCTGTACAGTAATGAGAACTGGTATTATAACCGTATTGACGTCAGTATGCTTAGTAATGTTGCCATGTGGATTGCAAGATATAACGGAGTATGCGATACCAGTATTCCAAGGGGGATCTGGCAGTGCTGCAGTACCGGAAGGATTGCAGGCATTTATGGTAATGTAGATATCAATTTCAGCTATACGGATTATTTGTCGATTGTTACCCCGAGAACACAGCATGTTGAAGGTTATACTCCCACAAAGGGCTACTGGGTTAAGGATGACAAAGGATGGTGGTACAGCTATTATAATGGAGGATACCCCAAGGCACAATGGGAAAAGATATTGGGAAAATGGTATCTGTTTGATGCAGAGGGTTACATGAAAACCGGCTGGCAGAAAGTGAATGGAAATTGGTATTACTTGGATGGTTCCGGAGCCATGCAGACTGGCTGGCAGACCATAGGAGGTAAGAAATATTATCTCAACAGTTCCGGAG
>CAOJQZ010000087.1 GCA_948441955.1 uncultured Lachnospiraceae bacterium
AAAGATTTGAGACGGACGGGATTTTAGTTCCGTCTTTTTTGTGCAGGAAGACATTTCGAAATTATTGCTTATAAGGAAAGCTTTTGTGTTTTCAATGATTGGCAAATGAAAAAAAATACGTTATAATATAACAGTCTAACCAAAGGCAGAAGGATGCAGACTGCAGCGATGTGCTTATCCGGCTTGCCGCAGTGCGTTCGGCGATTAACAGCACGGGAAAGGTGGTACTGAAAAATCACTTGAATCACTGTATTGTGGAGGCAGTGGAAGAACACGGTACAGAGGCAATTGAAAAATTGAATCAGGCTATAGATAAATTAATGAAATAATGTATAATAGAGAAAGAGATATGTAACAGGAGGAAATAAAGATGAATGTACAAATTGAAAATGTTATGCCCCAGGGCTTTGTGTATGAAAGGGCACAAAATGTTATTCATGGCGCAGTAAACGGAACAGCTTTTTTAATTGTTCCCGTGATGGCGGAGAATCAGTTCCGTATACAGCTTCATGCTGATATAGAAAAGAGCGGGGGAAAAGAGGGCTTTCTGGAATATCTTCATGTGCTGGAGCAGAGACATCCATTTGTACAGTATGCAGGTTATAATGGAAGGAATACGGTTTCTATTAATATAGCCTCTGAGGAACAGGAGGATAAGGAGAATCTGACAATCCTTATGTCAGAGTTAGCTTCAAAATGTATGGAGTTTGGGATACATAACTGCTGCTCTAGATGTAAGAATGTTCTGCCGTTGCGGGCAGCTGCTGTAGACGGGAATCCGGTACTGCTCTGCGAGAGCTGCTTTAAGCAGGAGATTAATGGAGCAGACGGGCAGGGCATGAGAAAGGAAAATATATTTCTGGGGCTTATCGGCGCTGTTTTAGGAGCCCTGCTTGGAACAGTTTTGTGGGTGGTTATCGGTATGGTCGGATTTATTGCCGGAATTGCCGGGTATGCTATTGTATTCTGCGCGATGAAAGGCTATGAGATTCTTGGAAGAAAGATTTCAAGAAAGGGAATTATCATTTGTATTCTTCTTTCTTGTCTGATGATTGTGGGGGCGGAATATGTTTCCTTGGGTCTTACGATTTATAAGGAGCTGGGGGATATGTACTTTCTTTCTATGGGAGATTCTTTTGCCCTGATTCCGGCATTTTTAGAGGAAAGTGAGGTCGCCGCCGGGGTGATGAAGGATTTAATCTTTGGATATGTTCTTGCAGTCTGGGCCAGCTTTTCGTCTGTAAAGGTCCGCTGGAAACAGGTGGAGCAGGAACAGAAACCGCATACGGTAGTTCCGTTTTAACAGTGATATTTTTTGTATCCAGTTCATACGATGAAAACAATAAAGAGAGGGAATAACATTGGAAGACAACATTTTTTTGAAGGATAAAAAGGAGTTTAAGCTCGCAGATTATATGCGGGCGCAAGAAAACGGCAGGGAGAATCTGGGGGCGGAGCTTCCGGTTGCTGTTTACAGACTTTTAGAATATTCACTTAGGGAGGAGCTGACGGAACAGTTAGGAAAAGAGGAGCAGATCCGTATTTTTCGGAATGCCGGTTTCCGGGCGGGGACTTTTTTTGCCCAGAAATATCTGGATTCATCTTTAGAGATGGCTGAGTTTACCGCGCAGCTCCAGAAGAAACTTGAGGAGTTCAAGATAGGCGTACTTAGAATCGAAAAATTTGATGAGGAGACAGGAAGAGCAATTCTTACGGTATCCGAGGATGCAGACTGCTCGGGACTTCCGCTTTTAGGAGAGACGGTCTGCAATTATGACGAGGGATTCCTTTCGGGGATTCTCACTTCCTATACGGGAAAAAGCTATACTGCGACAGAGGTGAATTGCTGGGCCACCGGCGACAGGGTGTGCAGGTTCCAGGTAGACATTGACGGATAAGGGAGGATTGACAGAAAGATGGATACGAATAAGAATTGCGAGATGCTGTTTGAATATTTGAGAGGAATTCTTTATGATTCCTGGATGGATCAGTTTGACGTCGGTGAGTTAAGCGAGCCCTATAAGGATTTGGGACGGGGGCTTCAATATCTGGAGAATGCAGTAAAGGAGCTGGTTTTTTATTCAGCAGAGCTTTCCAAAGGGAATTTGTCCGTAGAATTTCCAATGGAATATAATTTTTTGTGTGAAAATCTGAAAAACCTTCATGCGAATCTGAACCATCTGACCTGGCAGGCGCAGCAGGTAACAAAGGGAGATTACTCTCAGCATGTGGCCTTTCTGGGTGAGTTTTCCACTGCATTTAACGAGATGACAAGACAGCTTCAGGAAAGAGAAGCAAAGCTTCAGGAAGAGGCAGTAAAGGCAGAGCGGCGTGCAGAGATGATCGAGGGCTACAATGAGCTTTTAGTAGAAATGTTAAGTAAGCGCAAGGAGTGGCTTCTGGTTGTAGATAAGGACAGTAAGGAAATCATCTACTGTAATAAGAAAAAGCAGGTAGGAGAAGTAGATAAGGCGTTCTGCCAGACCTGTAAACGCCGTCTTTCTTTTCAGTCCGAACTTTTAAAATGGAACAGTAACGAGCAGTATAAGGTCTGGGAGATGGAGGGCGAGCTTGATACGGCATACCGTGTCACGTCTTTTCAGATGGAGTGGAAGGAGAGGTCTTCCTATGTGCATGTGGTAGTAGATATTACAGATGAGAAGCGTAATGTCCGTAATCTTACCAGTAAGGAAAACCGGGATCCATTGACAGGAATTAAAAACCGTTCCTTCTTTGAAGAGTATATGGAAATCGTTCTCTGTGAGGAGCTGGAAGCAACGCTGTGCTACCTGAAGCTTGACGGGCTGGATGAGGTAAATGAAACG
This sequence comes from uncultured Lachnospiraceae bacterium, assembly GCA_948441955.1. GTDB lineage: Bacteria > Bacillota > Clostridia > Lachnospirales > Lachnospiraceae > CAPEBR01. The sequence continues at coordinate 2,826 of CAOJQZ010000087.1, forward strand.
CTGGGACATCAGGAAGGAGATTCATATATCCAGAATGTTGTAGAGATAGTCAGGAAGAATTTCCGCGGCGGAGATACCTTTGCGAGAATCGGAGGGGATGAGTTCTGTGTGGTTCTTACCGGTAACATGGCGGAGCTTATGAACCGTAAGCTTGCTGAAATCCTGCGGGAGTTTAAGGAGCTGTTCTACGGAAAATACCAGTGCAGTTTCAGTTATGGTATTGTGGAGGTGGAAGGGAAGGATAATAATATGTCCTTACAGGAGATTTTAAAATGTGCAGAAGAGGTTATGCATGAGCACATACAGAGGGAGCTGGAAAGAGATTCTAAAGCCGGCAGAGCATAAAAACAGAATTTGGAAGGAGACGGTAACATGCAAAAATGTATTTTAGTAGTAGACGATGACGCGATGAATCTGAGGAGGACAAAAATTATTCTGGAGAAGCAGTACGTTGTGCTCCTGGCAGAGTCAGGAGAAAAAGCCCTTGAAAAGCTTGAAGTCAATAAGATTGATCTGGTTCTTCTTGATATTGAAATGCCGGGGATGAATGGCATTGAGACTTTTGAGCATATGAAAGGCCGCTATGATGATATACCTGTAATTTTCCTGACGGCATCGGGTTATGAAGAGGATGTAAAGAGCGCCATCAGGCTGGGAGCGGTTAATTACCTGAAAAAGCCGTTTCTCCCTCAGGAGCTTCTGAATCGGATTGCAAAGGAGTTTGAGATGAAATGAGAGAACAGGAGCAGACAAGTATCCATCTGCTTTTAGCGGTTACCTCCAGTACCTTTAGTATAATGCTTATTGTGCTTACGCTGGCCTTATCCTGGGAGATGTGGATTATTCCGTTGATTTTGATTGGCTGTTTTATTGTATGGTGGTTTCACATTGGAAGAGATGGTTCAGAAATGCTATATGAGAATCTGTGTACCGGCCTCATGCTGATTGAATTTTTCTTTTTTGGGGTGCACAGGGATATTCTTTTTGATATACCTGTTGTAGCATGTATATTGCTGCTTATTTTTTCGCTGAGGGATAGAAGGAGACTGCTGTATATGACAGGCGGTCTCTATATTCTGGAGCTTTTGTATCATTTCTTTATTTTCCATACAATTTCCTCTCACATGAGCGTACAGGAGACAACGCGGCTTGTGCTTGGAGGTATAGTAACGGTAGGTGCGTTTTTGATTGCAAGATACCGACTAGACAGAAGAAGAGCCGCAAGAAGGAAACATGAGACTACTCTTGCAGAGCTGGAGGCTGCAGGACGGCAGAATGCAGAGTTTTTGTCAAATGTATCTCACGAGCTTCGGACTCCTATTAATATGGTAATCGGAATCAGCGAAGTTGCTCTTGGAAAGGATATTTCCCCGGAAATCAGGGAAGAAATGCAGTCTATTCAGATGGCAGGCAAGAGACTATCAAATCAGATTAATAACATGATTGATTACACAGAGATTGTAGAGGGTACGCTGACGGCAGAAAAGGAAGAATATATGCCTACGTCACTGATTAATGATGTGATTACTCTGACTGCTATACAGAACAGCAAGCGTAAGCTGGAGATGGTTTTTGATGTTGAACCTAAACTGCCTTCGGTATTAATCGGGGATGCAGAAAAAATTTCTCATGTGCTTAAAATTCTTCTGGAGAATTCTATAAAATTTACAGAAGAGGGCGGTATCTATGTGTATGTCGGATATCGTGAGGAAGACTATGGCGTTAACCTTCTGATAGATATTTATGATACGGGTATTGGTATGACATCATCTCAGCTTATACAGATTTGTGATGATTTTTACCAAGCAGATTCCGGGAGCCGCCGGTTTGCAGGCGGTCTGGGACTTGGAATACCTATAGCTCGGGGGCTTCTTCATGCGATGGGTGGATTTGTTCATTTTGACAGCAGGGGAGAGCATGGACTGGAAGCACATATTATCATTCCTCAGGGCGTGGGGAATGATAGGCCGGGAATTGAGGTGGCTGATGTAGATAAGATCTGTATTGCATGTTATTTCAGACCAGAGAAATACATCTGTGACGATATTAGAATATATTATGACAATATGATTCTTCATATGGTGGAGGGGCTTGGCATTGAAGGATATCAGGCTCATAATTTTGAAGGGCTTTTAAAGCTTCACCGTGAACATAAGCTGTCACATGTATTTACTGCACAGACGGAATATGAAGAGAATCCTTCCTATTATGAAGAGCTGGCAGAGACAATGCCGGTTGTAATAATTGCGGATAAGAATTTTACCTTGAAATCCAGAAATAATCTGTTGGTGCTGCGTAAACCGTTTTTTGCACTTTCTGTTGTGAATCTGTTAAACGGCGAAGCACAGAGAAATGGAGCAGAAGAAAACGGCGCTTTTTCCCGCAGGCCATTTTCCTGTAAAGGAGTTCGTGCGCTTGTTGTGGATGATGAGGAGATGAATCTGGTGGTGGCCAGAGGAGTTTTAGGAAGCTACGGTATGCAGGTGGATACCTGCCTAAGCGGAAAAGCAGCGATAGATAGGTGCAGGAATATCTCATATGATATCGTATTTTTAGACCATATGATGCCTGGCTTTGACGGTGTTGAGACCTTAAAGTACATTCGTGAGATGGAAAACGGAGCTTACAAGGAGCTGCCGGTAGTCGCATTGACGGCAAATACTATCAGCGGTGCGAGGGAAATGTTTAAGAACGAGGGCTTTACGGAATTTATACCGAAGCCAATAGAGCGTTCTGTCCTGGAGAGAGTACTAAGGCGGGTACTGCCTGAGCAGTGTATACAATATGAAATGGAGCCTGTCTTACCTAATGTGCTGGAAGAGGAATCTGCCTCATCTAGTAAGTTGGAAGAGGAGATATACATATCGCATATGGATACGACAGAAACAGGGGAAAGGGCATTGGAGGCAGATGAAGATGTATCCGAGGAATCTGATCGTTTTTCGGCGCTCTGGGAGGCCGGCATTAATGTGAAGATGGGATTAGATTACTGCTGCGGGGAAGAGGAATTTTATGACGAAATGCTGCAGATGTTTAGCTCTCAATACGAGGAAAAGAAGAACGAGATTATTGCTTTTTATGATGTGGATAACTGGGCGGACTATGCAGCTAAGGTTCACGCTTTAAAGAGTACATCCCTTACAATTGGCGCGGAGGAACTGTCAGCATATGCAAAGGAATTGGAACTGGCGGGAAAGAGAGGGGATGTAGAGTATATTAGGGAGCATCACCCTGCGCTTCTTCGCATGTACGAAGAGGTCTGTGAGAGAATAGCTGAAATACAGGAGGAAATATAGTGTGTTAAAAAAGTGGTTTGACAAAGTTTTTGACCATAAGCTCAGCCTACGGGAGCGTATGTTTCGTCTGGTTACAGGAATCAGTATGATCGCACTGGTATTCATATTGTTGATGAGCAGATATTCTATAAATCTGTATGTATTAGCGGGAAGCCTTATATACATGTTTGTAGTTTTAAACGTCAGCATCCAGAAGGACTGTATTAATACAGGGGCAACGGCTATTGTAGTACTTTTACTGCTGATTTTTCCAGTCAGCTTTTTTACAGCAGGAGGAGCGTACGGTGGAGCCCCCGAGTGGTTTGTGCTCTGCTTCATATATATAACCATAGCCCTGGAGGGCAGGCGTAAGGGTGTGTTTTTCCTGATTTGTATGGCGGAGACGGTTCTCTGCTATTATATTGCCTACTATTATCCTCAGTTTGTAGTACAGAATACTGCGGCAGAGGCGCACTTTGATTCTGTGCGGTGCGTCATTCTGACAGGTCTTTTAACCAGTGTGCTCCTTTTGTTTCAAAACAATCTTTATGAGGAGGAGAATAAGCTTTCTATACAGCAGAAAAAGGAAATCGAGGAGCTTAATCAGGCGGAAAATCACTTTTTCTCCAGTATGAGCCATGAAATCCGTACGCCGATTAATACAATCATAGGACTCAATGAGATGATATTGCGGGAGGCTATCTCGGAGGAAGTTTCCGAGAATGCCAGAAATATTCAGGGAGCCAGCAAACTGCTGCTTACCCTCATTAATGATATTTTGGACTTGTCCAAAATTAAATCTGGAAAAATGGAGATTATAAATGTTTCCTATGAAACAGGCAAACTCTTTTCAGAGATTGTTAACATGATCTGGATTAAGGCGAAGGAGAAAGGACTGGATTTTCGGCTTAAGGTGGATGCCTCTATTCCCAGTATGCTCTGTGGTGACGAGGTGCGCATCAAGCAGGTGCTTATTAATCTCCTTAATAATGCTGTGAAATATACAAATGAGGGTTCTATTATCTTGTCTGCCCGGTGCGAGCGTCTGGGACTTAACAGAGTTCGCGTCTGGTATTCTGTGGAGGATACCGGACAAGGGGTGAAAAAAGAAAATATTCCTTATCTTTTTAATGCATTTCGGAGGGTGGACGAAGAAAAAAACCGTCATATTGAAGGAACCGGACTGGGGCTTAGCATCGTTCGTCAGCTGGTGGAGCTGATGGGCGGTGAGATTAGTGTGAACAGTGTGTATACGAAGGGCTCCACGTTTATTGTGACCCTGGAGCAAGACATTGTGGATGATAAAGAACTGGGAGTTTTTACATTGGATTCCCGGGTAAAAAGTCACGAGGGAGAGCAGTACAGGCAGAGCTTTGAGGCGCCGGAGGCACATCTTCTCATAGTGGATGACAATGAGATGAATCTGATGGTTGCACAAAAGCTTCTTTCAGATACGAAGATTCAGATAGACACCGCTTTAAGCGGTGCGGAATGTCTGAAGCTCACACAGCTTTCTCATTATGACGGTATTTTGATGGATCATCTTATGCCAGAGATGGATGGTATAGAATGTTTTCATGCACTGCGCACACAGCCTGGCGGATTGTGTCAGGATGTGCCGGTTGTTGCGCTGACTGCTAACGCGGGCAGTGATAACCAGCTTCTCTACCGGAAAGAGGGCTTCAGCGGCTATCTGGCAAAACCGGTCAGCGGCGCTCTTTTAGAAGCGGCAGTTTTAAGTATTCTGCCCAAAGAGCTGGTGAACTTAAGTGAGGAGGCAAGTCAGTCGGAAATTGGGAAGGATGTATTGATATTTGAACAGGCTCAGAGAATCTTAAATTTAGTTACAACAGACAGTGTATGTGATCTTCCTGAATCTCTTAAAAGGGAATTTCGTATCTCGGTATGTCCTTACTATGTCTGTACAGATGAGGGCCGTTTTCTGGATGAGGTAGAGCTTAAATCGGATGAGCTTCTTTTCCATATGGCGGAAGGAAAAAGCGGCGCTTCTCAGCCGCCGGATATAGAGGACTATGAAAGATTTTTTGCAGAGAAGCTCACGGAAGCTCAGAATGTGATCCATATTACGATGGCGAAGAATGTAAGCCGGGGATATAAGAACGCAGTGGAGGCTGCCAAATCTTTTGAAAATGTGACGGTGATTGATTCCGGACATTTGTCAAGCAGTATGGGTCTTTTGGTGCTGTATGCCGCTTATATGGCAGAGCATCATGCTTCAAAGGCAGAAATTGTGCAGACGGTGACAAAGCTTAGACGATACATTTCCTCAGCCTTTATCATCAACAGTACGCATATGATGTGCCGTGCCGGGAAAATTCCCAAAAGGATACAGGCTGTCTGCGATGCCCTTCTGCTGCATCCAGTTCTTGAGCTGAGGAAGAGCAGGATGGTAGTGGGCAGTATGGAAATGGGTAACTTTAGCCGTGTTATTAAAAAGTATGTCCGGAAGGTACTTTTAAATGCGAGGAATATTGACCGCCGAATCCTGTTTATTACTTATTCAGGCATGGATGAGAAGAGCC
>CAOJQZ010000088.1 GCA_948441955.1 uncultured Lachnospiraceae bacterium
ATGAAATTGCCTTGTCCTTACTTGGACTTCCCTGTGAAGAGTTCCGTGAAAAGTATAAGACTAAGGATTTCTGTATCTGGATGTTCTCTATGGAAGACAAGAAGCGGATTGTAGACGATGTATTCGGAAAGTTCCGTGATACCTTCGGCTTTTATCCTGAATCCACAGGCTCCTACTACATGGATGCCGATTTGACAAACTATATAAAAGAAACCTATCCGTCTGTGAAATGTGCCGTAGCTACCTGCTGGGAAGAAGGTCCCAAGGCATATCATACCTGCAACAATTCCTGGTATACCTTATTCGACGGCGGTCCCTGGGCGCCGTGGATTCCCTCTAAGCAAAATACCCATGCACCGGCAGCAGATGAATCCGAGGACAGCGGTATTGTTGCAATCCCCCATCTTTCTAGGGATCTTCTGGCCTGCTATGACGGAAACGGTTCTAACTTCGGAACCCATCCTCAAAATGTACTGCGGGGCATGATCTATGACACAAAGACCTGGGAATTTCCTTATCTTTATAACCTTATTGACCAGTACCGCGCTCAGGAAAAATATAATAACGGCTATGCCTATAACATGATGTTCGTAGGTCCCGGCTGGATGAACAAAATGGGACGCTGGGAGGCTCCCTATGAGCTGCTTTTAAAATCCTACTCCGATGGGTGTAAATACTATGGGGATTTAAAGAAAGCCGGAAAGCTTACTGATATGACTATGTCTGAATTTGCAGACTATTACCGCAGGAAAAAAGCTTACACCGAGCCGGAATGTGCCCTTTGGAGGGATATTCTCTATGGCTCTGATAAGCAGGTTTTCTGGTATACAGACCCTTATATGCGGGCAGGTGTCAGCATGGATCAGGGCGGCGCTGTTTTTGATTTACGTCCTTATGCAGCTAAGCTTAAATGGGAGGTCGGTATCGGAACAAAGCATGTACAGGACGCCTCCTATCCTTTCCTTATTCAGGAAAAATACCGGGCCGGATACTTTACCCATTACGCAGGCGAAGGCACCATAAGAAGCGCAAAGCTGTCTTATGAGGGTGAGGAGGTTGATTTATGCCTGTGCCGCACAAAAGCACACTTTTCTCAGGAGGGAAATACCAGAATCCTGACTCTTGACCCAGTAACCATCGAATTCTCTGACTTGACGCTTACCCTTCAGACAAAGGAATATTTTGAAGAAGGAAGCGGTTCCATCAAGATTGAGCGTACCATCCTTAACATGAGTAGTCCTGGCGCATCGGTTGAGTTAAACGAGTATATGACGGCCTGCTACGGAACCACAGAATATCCGGAGGATATGAGCGGTATTCTTCTCAGATGTGAGGGAGCAGAGGAAAAAACGATCTGCTATGAATACCGCTGCCGCGAGGAAAGCCTCATGAAAGCTTCCGCCGTCTCTGCCGTAATTCCGGCAATTGAGACAAAAGTTTCTATGACTGCTTCTGACACTGCTTTAGGCTATATTAAAGAGGGTTACGCATTCTCACCAATGTTTACTCTTGGATATAAGAAAAAAATAACAGAGAAGGAGAGGTTTGCGACATGGCTCAGGCTGGAAAAGGCAGATTAAATTACAGATGCCCCTCCTGCTTTATGCGGGATCTGGACATTGATATGTTTTACGATAAAGAAAAGAAGGAATATTACTGCATCAGATGCCAGTATACAGGAAGCGAAGAGGACGTACTTGCAAAAAATGAAATGGTCCGCACACGGTATGGGGCAATGCACATACGGTATACAAAATTTGATTTTGATTAAAAAATATTACGGGGGAGGCCAAAGACCTCCCTTCTACCATCCCTGTTCTGAATGTATCCAGGATTTTAAGAGCTGCTGCTGATAATTTTCGGGCCGTTTACGCCATTCGCTGGGGGAAACACCCGTTATATTCCTGAAATTGCGATTGAAGGTGGAGAGTGTTGTAAATCCGCATTTCGCCGCAATATCCGCCATAGTCTCATCCGTATTTTTCAGGTAGTTGCATGCCGACTGCACTCTCACCAGGTTTATATACTCTAAAGGACTCATACCTGTATATTCTGAAAATATTCTGCGGAAATGAGTCTCGCTGATGTGACACCAGTCTGCAAGCTCTTCTATTTTCAAAGCCTCCATATAATGAAGGGTTATGTAGTCCATGGCCCGTGCAACAGGTATTGTTATCTTTCCGCTTATATCAGCTGCCGCTTTTGCCTCCCTGTTTTCCCTGGCAATATTAACCAGGAGCGCTGCCATGGCCCCCTTGGATTCCTCCAGATAAAACTCTTCCGTATCTCTCATAATTTCCAAAAGATTGCGGATCTGGCACGCAATTTTAGGTTTCTCTTCAGCCTTCTTAAAAATCGCCCGTGAACGGATCCTATAAAGCATATAATCCCGACGTTTTGTATTTCCTGCTCTTTGGTAAAGCTCATCCAATATCTGCTCTACATCCACAAATAAATATTCCCATTTACTTATTGTACCTGGATCACTGTTTGTTGTATGAGGATAATTTTTGGGGATTATTGTAAACTCACCTCCTGTAAAGCGGTAATTCGTCTCCCCAAGGACAAGCGTCCCTTCGCCCTCATAGCAATATCCTATTTCCAGATAATTGTGAAAATGCAGATAATCAATTTCCCGCCCGTATGTCTGTACCCATTTCTGTCCCAGAAGCGCAAGGATTGTACTGCCTTCCGGCATCTTATAATAGCGGAATTCCATCTTAGGTTTCTTTTTTTTCGCCATTCCTTTTCCTTCTTAATATTTTCTTAAAAACTTTAATATAATTACTTTACCAATCAATACCTGTTCCGTCAATAAAAAATGCATAAAAAAGAGACCGCCGCCGCAGTCTCATTTATTTGATCCATATATCCAAACCTACGTAAGAAAATTACAGCAGGAAACGTTTACGGCGCCTCCGGCATAGAATTATTCCCAAAATAACCGCCGCTCCTGCAAGTGACAGCATTTTTCCAACTTGCACTCCCGGCGCATGATAAATAATTTCAATCTCATGCTTTCCCTTTTTCAGCCTGCATCCAAGAAACGCTGTATTTACTCTTTCTCCTTCTGTCTTTTTTCCGTCTACCCTGATTTCAAAATTCTTATCATATGGGATAGATGTAATAAAATATCCCTTTCTTTCCGTTTCTATTTTTCCGGCAATTACATTTCCCTTTGTCTTCTTCCACTCTGTCTGAAATTCCGCCTGACATAGGCTGCCCTCATCTCCCGGCGCTTCTGCTGTCTCTAAAGATGTATCTGTCGGCTCCGGAAGGATTCCCACAAAGCATTTTACATCTGATATCTTATACGTTCCCTTCCCAAACGTCATTGAAATCTTTGTCTGGCCTTTGTCAATAAACACCGCATACATGAAGTTTGTATTATTATTTCTGTAAAAATGATGTTCAGAAGTCAGTTTATTCCTTGTACCTTCCGCCCAGATTGTAATGTCCTCTGACGGCTTTAGATTCTTTACGTGAAACTGTAAAAATATGATCTTCTGCCTGTCCCCTTCCATATCCGAATCTGCCTCGGGAACATAAAGCAGGTATTCTGTATTCTTTCTCTCGGAGATTGTCTGTGGAAGATTCACATTTATTTGTTTTACTTTACTTTGCAAGGTTTTACTGACTTCCTTTTTCCCTTTCTTTAAAACCACTGCGTATTCTCTGAGCGCAAGCTGATTATATGGAAATTCAAGACTTTTATAATCCTCCTCGTCCATTACTTTATCCGTAGCATATGCAAGCGGCAGAGCATCCCTGTTCTCATATACCTTCTGCTGCCCCTTACATTCTATAAGGTTACAGCCTTCCGGCTCTTCTCTGGAAACAAGATACTTCACCCCCATAAAATCCTGATATATCGGGTTGCGCAGTGAAGACTGCATTAGAAAATTACGGAAGGGCTCCTCCGCTCCAAAGGTATCTCTTCTGAAGTCCAGATATTCTTTATTATACGAAGAAGAGTAAATGGATGATATAAACTGGTGCATATCCTGTATGCGGTTAATATTCGCCGCATTTTCCTCATCTGTGCCTAACTGCTCTATTCTATAAAAACCGTTTTCCTTCTCTGTTATTTCCTTAATCAGCTCTTTGGCATCCTTATCCATGATACCCTTATAAAACTCTCTGTCTATAACATAATCTGCCTCCTTATGCAGCCCTGCTCCATATGATACAAGAAGTATTACAGAAGGAACTAGCAGTACAAGGGAATTCCGCTTCCCGTAAGGCTTCCTCTGAAATAGAAAGAAGCAGATTAACATTACCGCTCCGTCAAAAAACACCAGCTCCCAGTATTTTCCCACATCCCCCTTTAAACGTCCTAAATAAGCAGCCGCTAATGGTGTTAGATAAGGGAAAAAAACTGCAGCCTTATATTTTTTTCTCTCCCTTTCCAAACTGCTTAGATAATACGCTGTCATATAGCAAAGCAGCGGAAGGAATGGTATCATTACCTTGTCCCTGATATAAAGTCCACCGTTAAGAAGCCATGCAAATACTGGTATCGTCAGTATCAGTATGGAGCCTGCCGCAAGTATCCGTTCCTGAAGCTTTCTAAAAAAAAGCATGGAAATAAGGGCTGTAAATCCAAGCGTCGTAAGTCCAATTCCATAAGGGCTGTAAAAAAAACGATCCAGAGATACCTCCGGAAAAAACAGCTCTGCCCCACTCACATCCGGCACACTGCCTTCTCTCCCCATAAGGGCCGTAGCCGCAGGTACTAAAAGAATTCCGCTTAACATTACAGCAAGCAAAAAAGGAACTGCAAATTTCACACCCTCCAGCATAAATCTTTTAAAAGTAAGGGCCTCCTTTTTCTGCCCGCAGACCTCAATATATCTGTGAATTCCGTACAAGACAAGCGCCAGCATACCGCCGATACTAAAATAAAAGCTTGTCAGAATCATAAGAAACACACTTATAAGAAGCAGCCCGGAATGTTTGCCTCCTTCCCCAGTTTTTCCACTTTGGCCGTCAAAATATTGATCCACTCCCAAAAACCCCATACACAGAAACGGCATATAGTTTACAAACATAATTTGATTATAGGAATGATAAATCATTGGCCCTGAAAGAAGAAAGATAAGCCCAGTAAAAAAGGAAATCTTTTTTGAAATTCCTCTTTTTTGAAGCCATCCATACAGCAGCAGCACGGATGCAGCAAGACCGAAAAACTGTGCCAGCATCATATAATCTGACATACTGATAAAAGGAAACAGATAAGAAAACAGCAGGACAGGGCTATAGAGCCCATAATAAGCAAAATGATAAATATTCTGTCCTCCCCCGATATTGAAAGCAAATTCCGGAAACAGCTCTCCTGTCTCATAAAATTGTCTCCGGAAATAATCCGGCAGTACACTGTGCTGGCTAATCCAGTCTACCTTCGATCCAAATACTCCAAGCCTTACCACAAACAGGCCGACAAACACTGCTGTAAGAATAAATAACAAAAAAAACGTATATATTTCTTTATACCGAAGCCTTCTCATGACTTCCTCCCTCATTCTCTTCACTGGAATCCTTTAAAATAAAAATAGGTCTATGCTTTGTTTCCAAATATGTTTTAGACAAATACTGTCCCACAATTCCTGTACAGAAAAGCTGGATTCCGCTTACAAAAAATATAATACATGCAAGGGACGGCCAGCCTGACACCGGATCTCCCCAGATTACAGTCCGAATAATAATCATAAGAATCATGAAAAACGCCAGTATACAAAACACAACCCCCACTACCGAGGCAAGGGACAAAGGCGCCACTGAAAACCCTGTAATTCCTTCCAGTGAATAGAAAAATAATTTTTTCACAGACCATTTTGTCTCTCCGGCACAGCGGCCTACATTCTGAAATTCCAGCCACTTTGTCCGAAAGCCCACCCACTCAAAGATTCCTTTTGAAAAACGGTTATATTCGCTCATTCCAAGTACTGCGTCCACCATTTTCCGTTTCATAAGCCGATAGTCTCTGGCTCCGTTTACAATCTCCGTTTTGGAGATACTGTTGATAAATTTGTAGAAGCTTTCTGATAAAAAGGAGCGTATTCTGGGTTCTCCAGTTCTTGTAGAACGTCTTGTTGCCACACTGTCATAATTTTCCTCCTGAATAATCCGGTACATCTCCGGCAAAAGTCCCGGCGGATCCTGAAGATCTACATCCATTGTCGCCACATAGTCTCCCTGGGCGCTGCGAAGTCCCGCATAAAGAGCTGCCTCCTTTCCGAAATTCCTGGAAAAGGAGAGATACCTGCACCGTATATCCGTCTTATTTAGATCCTTTAAAAGCTGAAGTGTTCCGTCCGAAGAGCCATCATCTACAAATATCAGCTCAAACTCTACATCCGGCATTCTTTCCATTATCTTACTCATCTCACGATAATATACCGGCAATGCCTCCTCTTCGTTAAAGCATGGAACTACAATACTTATTCTGCTCATTTGTCATTCCTCCTATATGCTTTGCCATACCTTATATTGATATCTTTCCGACAATTACATACTTTAATCCAAAACCCTTAAGAAATACCTAAATTATATCTTAAGAATTATTAAAATACATCTTTATTTCTTAAGAAATCTGTTATGATTAATATGTCATTTTACAAAGGAGGACCAATTTATCATGGAGCATTCACATATTCTGGTTGTAGACGATAATTGTGAAATCCGGGAGATTATACGTGTGCTGCTTAGCGGAGAAGGCTTTCAAATTACAGAAGCGGCCGACGGCGAAACTGCACTGAGGTTAACAAAAGAAAAGAGCTTTGACCTGATTATCCTTGATATTATGATGCCGGGATTAAACGGCTATCAGACATGTCTTGAAATACGTAAAAACAGCAACGCGCCCGTTCTCTTCTTAAGCGCCCGCACGAAAGAAGGGGATAAGACTCTCGGTTTTTCAAGCGGAGGAGACGACTATCTGGCAAAGCCCTTTTCCTACAGTGAGCTTATAAGCCGCAGCAAAGCGTTAATCCGGCGCTATCAGGTGTATAAGGGAAAGGATATGATGGACGATAAAAAGACAGATAAGACATCCGGGCCCTTTACCTGCCAGCATCTTGAAATTGATGAACAAAAAGAAGAGGTTCGTTCAAATGGGCAGCTTCTTGAGCTTACGGATACAGAATATGCCGTCCTTCTTCTTCTGATAAAAAACCGGCGCCAGATATTTTCTGCCAGCCGGCTCTACGAGACAATCTGGAACGAGCCCTACTATTACGGCGCAAATAATACGGTTATGGTCCATATACGTAATCTGCGGCTTAAAGTGGAAAAGGATCCCAAAAATCCGGCGATCATAAAAACTGTCTGGGGAAAGGGGTACCGCTGTGATTAAGAAAATAAAAAATTTAAAAATCCGCACCCAGTTTGCACTTCTGATTTTATGTGCCGGACTTGTTTCCTTCTTTTTATTTGAAGTCTTATGGTCAAATAAATGGCCCATTACCCGCTTTCTTACAGGTACTGATTTTCTGTACACCCAGATAAGCGACACGGGCTTTATAAACGAACTGTATGAAACGGCAAAGGAATATGATATTCCTGATTCTGAAGATGACATGGAAGCTGTTGAGGCTTTAATCCCTTTTCTTAATATAGCGGACAAATATACCAGCATCTATATTTATGATCTGGAAGACGGATTATACCGGGCAGGAAGGCATGCTCCCATTATGGACGATCATGATTTCCGTATCTTTTTTGATATAGGATACCGTATGGCAAACGGCGAAGGGGAGGAGGTTCAGGCGATGCCTCTTGAGTTCAGGAACGGCAGCGCTTTTGTCATGCTTTATAATTACCAGCATGCCCTCGTCTCCTATCCTTATCTGATGGGTTGCCTGATTCTTTGTCTTCTTCTGTTCCTTGGCATTGTCCTTTTCTTTTTAAACCGGAAAATGCATTCTGTTCTGATATTAAAGAGAGAAATCCTCACTATGGCGTCCGGCGATCTGACCCACGTTCTGCCGGACCTTGGCGGCGACGAAATTGGAATTCTTGCAGAAGAATTAGATGGTCTTAGAAATTCCTTAAGCGAAACGATGCTAAAGGAGCAGGAAAGCCGAAAGGCAAACCAGGATCTTATTACCGCCCTGTCCCACGACCTTCGTACTCCCCTTACAATCCTGACAGGGTATCTGGAGGTGCTTCATCTGAAGCGAAATCCGGAAGCACAGGAGGTGTACCTGAAAAGATGCATCAAAAAAGCTGAGGATATTAAAGAGCTGACGGATAAAATGTTTGAGTATGCATTGGTTTCCGAAGAAAATGAGACACCGGATTTCACATGGATTACTACAGATTTTATAGAACAATGCCTTACTGAAAACTGCGACTTTATAAAGC
>CAOJQZ010000089.1 GCA_948441955.1 uncultured Lachnospiraceae bacterium
TATCTGTAAGCTGCAGGCATAGAATATTCTCATTCTCAAAAGCATATTTTGCATTCTGGAACATGCTCCTTTCCACAACGCTCCTGTTATTCAGCTCTATAAGAAAACTCTCAAAATATTCTGCCATAATGTTTTCCGGCGTATACTGCCCGGAAAGCTCAAAGCATTCCAATATCTGTACGGTAAGCCTGCTTTGGCTGAAAAGCTGTGTTTTTATCAGATGCTCCATATCATAAATATGGTTTTTCTGAATCAAATGGGGGCTTTTTAAATGTACTTTAATAAAGGTACGCATAGAATTTGTCGCTATCTTTATAACCCGTACCTCTGAAAATAATGCTTTCAGTTCATCCCTTGGCTTTAACGTAGGAAATACTTCAAAAAAAAGTTTGCCTGTCTCTTCTCTATTCATTCCAATGCAGCAGCTCCTGTCTTAATGTTTCCAGCAATTCCTTTTCCTTTACCTTTTTTACAATCTCACCCTTCTTAATCAGAAGACCTTCACCAATACCGCCTGCAATGCCGATATCCGCTTCCTTTGCTTCTCCCGGTCCGTTTACCACGCAGCCCATTACGGCGACCTTAATATCAAGAGGAATGTCCGAAACCATCTCCTCCACCTGGTTTGCAAGACCTATGAGGTCAATCTTTGTTCTCCCGCAGGTCGGACAGGAGACCACCTCAATGCCTCCTTTTCTAATGCCCAGAGTCCTTAAAATAAGCTTTGCGGATTTAATCTCTTCAATGGGATCTCCAGTAAGGGAAACCCTTATCGTATCACCGATTCCCTGATACAGGATCAGCCCAAGACCGACAGAGGATTTTATATTCCCTGCAAGAAGCGTTCCCGCCTCAGTAATCCCCACATGGAGCGGATACGGACATTCTTTCGCAATCTGCTCATGGGCTTTTACGCACATCAGAACGTCGGAAGACTTAATACTGACCACCAGCTCCTCATACCCCAGCCTTTCAATCATATGTACTTTATCTAAGGCGCTTTCTACCAAGCCTTCCGCTGTCACACCATTATATTTCTCTGTCAGCGCTTTTTCAAGAGAACCGCTGTTTACCCCGACACGGATGGGCACATGATACTCCTTGGCCTTATCAACCACCGCCTTTACACGGGAAGCATCCCCGATATTTCCCGGATTGATCCGTATCTTATCTGCGCCATGTTCAATAGCCTCTATTGCGAGCCTGTAGTCAAAATGAATATCTGCCACAAGGGGAATATGTATCTGCCTCTTAATCTCTGAAAGAGCCGCCGCCGCCTCATGTGTCGGAACCGCGCAGCGGATAATCTCGCAGCCCGCATGTTCAAGAGAAAGTATCTGGGATACTGTTTCTTTTACATTCTCAGTCCTGGTATTCGTCATAGACTGAATGGCAACCGGACTGCCGCCGCCGATGGTTACATTGCCGATGGTTACTTTTTTTGTGTGTTCTCTGTACATGAATCCTTTCTCCTTATCCTATCATTCATCTTTTCAACTGCCTGAACCAGCCCTTTATTTTATAGAAAAAGACACCTCATATTCCTATGTGAAGTGCCTTTTTAAGACTGTATTACCGCCGTCCCTCTGCATAAGCCATACTTTTTCTGCCTATTTTTTTACAAAGGTAAGCTGTTCCCCGTATTCACGCTCCGACAAAGTCAGCCTGTTACCCTCTATATTATAATCAAAAGTTGTCGCCACATAGGAAAGCGCGCTTTCCAGCGTTTCTTCTGTATATGCTCCATCTGCCTTCTTTACCTGTTTCTCAAGCTCCGCCATATCCTCTTTGATTGTAATCGTCTTTTCTTCTTTATCCAGCGTATATGCCATCTCTACACTGACATCCATTCCTTCGGAAATATCATATAGTTTTACGGTCATAGCTCCGCCCACATCGACAATAAGCGCAAGATCTCCATCCTCACTCTCCCAGCTTCCCTCCAAAGGATTTGCCGTAAACATCTTCATAAGCAAATATACGGCAATCACAATAATCAGGACAGAGGAAACCAGTGTTACCACCTTCCAGATCTTACTTCGTTTTACTTCATCATCTCTCGCTATCATCATTCCCAAAGATCCTCTCATTTGCTTCGTCAGCTATATTTAATAAAATTATACCACATAGGGTAATCTTTATTCAATATTACACGAATGAAAGTTCAAATCATTATTTTGATATCTGCGCACAAAGCATCGGCATATTCATTCGCCTGAATACCTGGATTAAAATCTTTCCAAGAGCCAGTACAAGAATCGCTGCCGCAACCGCCTCCGGAACTCCGGAAGCTGTCACTGTTCCCATGATAAGCCCCCATACTGCAGTAACGCCTACCTCCCTGGCATCTGCATATTGCTGTGCAAAAAGCAGATAGATACTTCCCATAACCGAGACCGTATTTACCATGGAGCCTGCAAATCCTGTAATCGCAAGAGCAGCCAACTGATTTACCTTTAATCTCTCAAGCAGAATAAAAAGCCATCCTGCCGTAATACCGATCAGCATTCTGCATCCCACAGAAATCCACAGAGCCTTCACTGACCCTAAAAGTCCCGTCGTACTCATGAACGGTGAGAACGCAAAAGATAAAAGGGTAGGCGCCATCGTATTGCTGATAAGCGAGCAAACACCGAATACGGCCCCTAATATCGCTCCGGCAGACGGTCCTAATAATATTGCTCCGATGATTACCGGAATGTGTACAGTTGTCGCCTTAATAATCGGAAGCTGAATCATACCGAGGGGCGTATTCGCCAGCACGATAACAATCGCTGCCATAAGTGCAACACTGACCATCCATCTTGTGTCATGTCTTACTTCTTTCATTATTCAATTCCTCCTTGTTATCATTCCCGCTTAAGCGGGATACAATTACGGTTCGATTATAGCAAATAAATATCCAGGTTGCAACTTTCTTTTAAACGCAGTATATTAAAAGTATCAAAAGGAGGATTATACCTATGATTTTAAAGAATAAAACTATACTTCTGGGCGTTACCGGAGGAATTGCAGCATATAAAAGCGCATATCTTGCCAGCTTGCTTGTGAAGGCCGGCGCTTCAGTCCATGTTCTTATGACGGAAAATGCGAAAAATTTTATTAACCCAATTACTTTTGAAACCTTAACAGGTCATAAATGTATTTCAGATACCTTTGACCGCAATTTTGAATTTCATGTTGAACATGTCGCCCTTGCAAAAAGAGCAGACGTAATCATGGTGGCTCCGGCAACCGCAAATGTACTTGCAAAGCTGGCGCATGGAATTGCAGATGATATGTTGACCACAACAATACTTGCAAGTAAAGCGCCCAAACTCATTGCGCCGGCCATGAATACCGGTATGTACGTAAATCCTGTAACTCAGGATAATCTAAAGCTTTTATCAAAATATGGCATGAAGATTATTGCTCCGGCAAAGGGAAGGCTGGCCTGTGGAGACGAGGGAATCGGTAAAATGCCGGAACCAGAGATCTTATATGAGCATATCGCCAGAGAGGCTGCTTTCGAAAAGGATATGAAAGGCCTCCAGGTACTTGTAACTGCAGGTCCTACGCAGGAAGCAATTGATCCGGTCCGTTATATTACCAACCATTCTTCAGGAAAAATGGGATACAGCATCGCAAAAATATGTATGATGCGCGGCGCAGACGTAACTCTTATCACCGGAAAAACTGCACTTACACCGCCCATAGCTACTACCGTTATTCCGGTTATATCCGCAAAGGATATGTATGATGCAGTGATAGAAAAAAGCGGAAAAATGGATATTATTATTAAAGCTGCGGCCGTCGCCGATTATCGTCCGTCTCATATTTCCGGCGAGAAGGTAAAAAAATCCGATGCTTCTCTTTCTATCTCTCTGGAGCGCACTGACGATATTTTGAAATATCTCGGCGAACATAAAAAGGCCGGACAGTTTTTATGCGGATTTTCTATGGAAACAGAGAATATGCTGGAAAATTCCCGGAAAAAGCTGGAAAAAAAGCATCTGGATATGATAGTGGCAAATAATCTCAAACAGCAAGGCGCAGGCTTTGAAACCGACACAAACATTATTACAATCATCACCCCTGATGCGGTAACAGAGCTTGAACTTATGCATAAAGACAAGGCTGCTTTTGTACTGATAGATCATATTTTAAAAATTGCAAAAAAATAAAATGCCTTCAGGGATGCGGTAATTTATGCCTCATCCCTGATTACATCGACATTATCTTCTTCCTATTTCAAAAACTGAATTTTCACAATAGATGCATCGCCTGATTGACTGTCTTCACCCCGATGACTTCAATTCCTTCTGGCTTCCCCACAGTTTTCATCGACACCTCCGGTATGATACATGTCTGAAATCCCAGCTTCTTTGCCTCTGCCACGCGCTGCTCCGGCATCGTAACGGCACGAACCTCCCCGCTTAGTCCCACCTCTCCAAATACAATCGTATTCCCGGATACTGGTTTATTTTTATAACTCGATACAATTGACATGACAATTCCAAGGTCTGTAGCAGGCTCGTTCATACGGATTCCGCCTGCAATATTCACATAGGCGTCATAATTAGAAAGCGGTAAGCCTAATCTCTTCTCCAGAACGGCCATCAGAAGATTTACCCGATTATAATCAAGACCAGCTGCCGTTCTTCTTGGCATCCCAAAATTGCTTCGGCACACCAGCGCCTGTATTTCCAACAGCATTGGACGGGTTCCTTCTATTGCACAGGCCACCACCGATCCAGAAGCACACTCCGGCCTTCCGCTCAGCATATACTCAGATGGATTTTCTACTTCTATAAGTCCTTTTTCCCCCATCTCAAATACCCCGATTTCGTTTGTGGATCCGAAACGGTTCTTTACACCTCGTAAAATCCGGTAAGATGCGTGTCTGTCCCCTTCAAAGTACAGCACCGTATCCACCATATGCTCCAGCACCCTCGGACCTGCCACCGTGCCTTCCTTCGTTACATGGCCGACGATAAATATTGATATTCCGAGCCCTTTAGCAAGCTGCATGAATACATTCGTAGATTCCCTTACCTGAGAAACACTTCCCGGAGCAGAAGCTACATTTTCATCATACATAGTTTGGATGGAATCAATCACCACCATATCCGGCTTCTGATCCTGGATGATATCTCGTATAATATCCAGGTTTGTCTCACACAAAAGATAAAGACTGTCTGAAAAATCTCCCATACGGTTTGCACGCATTTTAATTTGCTTTAAGGATTCTTCTCCAGATATATACAAAATATTTTTCTTTTTGTCGGACATTCGTTGGCACACCTGTAAAAGAAGCGTAGATTTTCCGATACCCGGATCGCCTCCTACCAGCACAAGTGAACCGGGTACAATTCCGCCGCCTAACACCCTGTCAAGCTCTTTTATCCCTGTCAGCTCTCTTTCATCCTCTTCTGCCGCCACACTGGATAAAATAACCGCCTTCGTTTCTTTCCTCATTTTTACGGCCCCCGCTTTCGCAGGAGCCGCCTTTTCTTCCACAAATGTATTCCATTCTTTACACATAGGACACTGTCCAAGCCATTTACTTTCTTCGTGTCCGCAATTCTGACAGAAAAATATACTCTTTTTTTTCATTCCCTTATTTTTTTACCACCCTGACCGCTACACGTTTATCTGTTGAAAGTTCTGCGCTGATACTCAGCTTTCCGCTTAAATTTGTCTTCATGTCTCCGACATTCACATCATCCATATATACTACATATTCACTGTCAGCCTCAAGCTCCAGCGTAACCTGGGCATCCTGAGCTCCTGTTACGTAAAAGCTTATCTCCTTTTCTGATGCCTTAAAATTCTCTACTGCTGTCCCTGGTACTGATTCGTACACAAACATACCATTTTTTTCAACCTTTGTGATCTCGGCAAATGTCTTGACCTTATAAATATTCCCCTGAAATTCAAATCCATCAAGCTTCGTCTTGCTTTTAAGGGTATAATCTCCAAAGCTTAAGGTTCCGTCTGCTTCTGCTCTTAAAAGTTCTTTCACTGCTGCCACCTGCGTTTCCTCCTAATGGTTTTTTGTACCTTCTATTATATATCATATAGTTTTTAATTTGTAGTCTTCATTGTAAATTTTATTTCTTTTTTAGACATGCCTGCAGTCACATTTGAATCTCGTTTTACTTCCCCTGCAAGCACCGCCTCTGCCAGCTTATCCTCCAGCTGATTCTGTACCGCACGTCTTAAGGGTCTTGCTCCATACTTCTGATCCGTACCGGTTTCCACAATATGCTTTCTGACAGAATCCCGGATTGTAAGTCCAATTCCCAGCTGATCCTTTGCACGTCTTACAACATCCCTGCACATAAGACTTACAATCCGCTTCATTTCCTCTGCGCCAAGAGGATGAAAAACAATGATCTCATCAATCCGATTTAAAAATTCCGGACGGAAAATCAGTTTAATCTCACTTAACACATTAGACTTCATCCTTTTATAGTCACCGGCTTTGTCCTCTTTTACATTAAAGCCCAGTTTTTTAGGATCAATGATTGCCTGCGCTCCCGCATTTGACGTCATGATGATTACCGTATTACGGAAATCCACCTTCCTTCCCTGGGAATCTGTAATATGCCCGTCATCCAACACCTGAAGCAGAATATTAAACACATCCGGATGTGCCTTTTCTATCTCGTCAAATAAAATGACGGAATATGGATGGCGTCTTACCTGCTCGCTGAGCTGACCGCCGTCGTCATGTCCCACATATCCCGGAGGCGATCCAATCATCTTTGCTACGCTGTGCTTTTCCATATACTCTGACATATCTACTCGTATCATGGAATCTTCATTTCCAAAAAGAGTCTCTGACAACGCCTTTGACAATTCGGTCTTTCCCACCCCGGTAGGCCCAAGGAACAAAAATGAGCCGATAGGACGGCCAGGATCTTTAAGACCTACGCGGCCTCTTCTTACTGCCTTTGCTACTGCTGTAACAGCCTCCTCCTGTCCTATAACACGCTTATGAAGAATCTGTTCCAGTTTCTGAAGCCTTACTCCTTCGGACTCCTGAAGTCTCCTCACCGGTATTTTTGTCCATTCGGATACAACGTCGGCAATATCATCCTCTGTCACACATATATGTTTTTTCTCTTCTCTGGCACGAATACTTTTCCTGTGACGCAAAAGCTTCCTCTCTGCTTCCGCCTTTTCCTTCTTAAGCATTCCGGCTTCCGCCATGTCTCCCCGGCAAACTGCCTCCTCCATCTTCTCTTCAAGGGCTGTAATCATTCCCTCCAGCTCATACAGCTTTTCCGGCGCCTTGAAGTCCTTCAGTGAAACCTTTGAACATGCTTCATCCACCACGTCAATCGCCTTATCTGGAAGAAATCGGTCACTGATATATCGATCGGACAAACGCACTGCCGCTTCCAGAGCCGCTTCTTCTATTTCCACATGATGATGGGATTCATATCTGCTTTTCAATCCCCCAAGGATATTCAGGCAGTGTTCTGTGTCCGGCTCCTCTACTGTAACAGGCTGGAACCTTCGCTCCAGAGCCGCATCTTTTTCAATGTGCTTTCTGTATTCAACGATTGTAGTAGCGCCAATTAACTGAAACTCTCCTCTTGCAAGGGAAGGCTTTAATATGTTGGAGGCATCCATCGCACCTTCCGCTCCCCCGGCGCCGATAATAGTATGCACCTCATCAAGAAACAAAATTACATTTCCCGCCGTCTTTACTTCCTGAATCAGCCGCTTCATTCTTTCTTCAAATTCACCTCTGTATTTTGAACCTGCAATCATCCCGGCCAGATCCATAGTTAAGATTTTCTTGTCCTTCATGCTGTCAGGAACTGCTCCTGTTGTAATACGGGCAGCAAGACCTTCCACCACCGCTGTCTTTCCTACTCCAGGCTCTCCTACCAGACATGGATTATTCTTTGTCCTGCGGCTTAATATCTGCATCAGCCTATGAATCTCTGCCTCCCGTCCAATGACCGGATCAAGCCTTCCTTCCTCTGCCTCCCGTGTAAGATCTGTCCCGTACTGTCTTAATACTCCTTCTTTGCCTTTATATGCTTCCTGTGATGCCTCACCTTGATATTCTTTCGGGTCAGCACCTGTAACATTTAAAATCTCCTGAAATATCTTCTGAAGGTTAATATTTAACGTAAGAAGAATCCGTGTGGCAACACAGTCTGTCTGTCGGATCATAGCAAGCAGCATGTGCTCGGTTCCGATCTCTTCAGAACTCAAACGCAGGGCCTCGTTTTCGCTTTCCTCCAGAATGTACT
>CAOJQZ010000090.1 GCA_948441955.1 uncultured Lachnospiraceae bacterium
TGTGTCATAGTTCTTATTTATACTCATATGTAAATCCTCCCCAGATGCTGTCTGTGTGTTATGTAATTGGTAGTCCCCTGACAACGATTTTTAATTGTAGTACATTTTCCAGAGGAATGCAAGAGGGGTCATGGAAAGTTCACAAAATTAAAATGGTAAACAGGCTTCTTCCACCATCCGTTTTATATGTGACCGGATATATGCCCAGTCACGGGAGATAAGTTTATCCTTTGGAACAAGGGAGCTTCCGATCCCCACTCCAAGAAACCCGGCCTGAAAAAAAGAAGCCATGTTATCGGCGTTCACACCTCCTACCGCTACGAATTCCGCAGCTTCAAAGGGCCCCTTAAGGCTGCGGATATAGGAGCGGGGGAGCTCACCTGCAGGAAATAATTTCATAAGACTCATGTTATATTTCAAACACAGCATGACCTCGGAAGGCGATAGTACGCCCGGAAGAACCGGAAGACACAGCTTTTGAAAAGCTGACAGCAATTCCTCTGTGACAGACGGCGTCAGAAAAAAGGAAGCGCCGGCGTCTATGCTGCTTTTTATTCTCTCTTCATTTAGTACCGTTCCGGCACCTACAAACAGAGCGGTTCCGAAGGTTTCCCTTAAAAGGCGGATTTGACGGTATGCATCTGGAGAATTGACGGCAACCTCAACAGCCCCTATGCCTCCCTCAAGCAGACTTTCAGCGTAGGGGAGAAGCAGGTTCTCTTCAATGTTTCTAAGTATGGCAATAATAGGGTTGGCTGTAACAATTTCTCTTATATTCATCAGGTTACTCCTTTTATCGTTCCGGGGAGAGGGGACTGGAGGTTAAATGATGCATTAATTCCTTCCGGTCAGGCAGCCCTTCAATATCCCCGGTGGTTTCGGTTGCCAGTGCGCCGCAGATGGCGGCGATTTTTCCGCAGGTTTTCAAATCCTGCCCTTCCAGGATTCCGGAAAGAAACCCGGCGTTAAAAGCATCCCCCGCGCCCACAGGGTCTACGGGTGTACAGGGATATGGCTTTATAAAATGCATATCTGTTTTATCATATACACAGGCGCCTTTGGCGCCGTTTTTTATGGCAAGAAAAGAAAGGGAAGGGGCAAGGCTCCAAATTTTTTCGGCATAACTGTCGAAAGGAGCTTCTCCCCAAATAATAGCGGCTTCCTTAGCGCCCAGCATAACATAATCGGAAAACGATATATAGTGTATCATCAAATCTCTGTAATCCTTATTTTTCCAAAGCTTGAAACGTATATTAGGATCAAAGCTTATGGGTATTTTTTTTGCACGGCAAAAGGAGAGAAGCTTATGAAGCTCCCTTTTGCAGTTTTCTCTTAAAACAGGCGTAATACCTGTAAAATGAAATAATTTTGCGCCGGAAAGAAAGTGATAATCAGCTTCCGTCAGTGAAACATGGCTGAAAGCAGAGTCTTCACGGTAATAAAATACAGAGGTTTCGCCGTGAGAGCAGAGCTGCTTGAGCATAATTCCTGTCCTGTGGCAGGAGTCAAACTCGACGCGGTCGGTATTAACGCCTTCCGCACGAATCCGGTTTAACACAAATTCGCCGGGGGCATCGTTCCCCAGACGGCTGATCCACCCGGCAGAATGTCCTAATTTCTGAACGCCGATCAGGGTGTTTGTTTCAGCGCCCGCGGCGTTGCAGCCGTAATGCTGCTTATATTTTAACGGGCCGGGAGATTCCGGAGAAAATACCATCATTGTTTCCCCAAAGGATATTAATTCAGTCATAACAGTTCTCCTGGAGGTTAAGATTGAAAGGGCTCAAAAAGGGCGCTTCCAAGAAAACCGAATTTATTTGAAATATCCAGGGCAGCCTTTGATATAAGCTGGCTGTAAAGTTCTGTTTTTTCCGCTACGGCAGGAGTATATACACAGGAAATACTTATAGCAGCAATACATTTTCCAGTAACATTAAGGAGCGGGCACGCTACGCAGAAAACATAATCATTATCTTCGCAGTTGTCGACAGAGTAGCCTCTTTTTCTGGTCTTTTTCAAGTCCTCCATTAATTCGTCAAAGGATTTCAGCGTATTTTTTGTATGTGCTAAAAGAGCGCCCCCGCCGGTAATCAGACGTATTTTTTCTATAGGATACGTGGCCAGCATTGCCTTGCCGAGTCCTGTGCAGTGCATAGAATTCCTATCGCCTATATTACAGGTGGTTCTTGTGGGGGAGGTCCCTTCTACTTTATCAAGGTAAACGATCATACCGTTATTTTCCACAGCCATAAACACAGTTTCGCTTGTCTGTTCGCTGATGTTTTTTAAATATGGAAGCGCAATGCTGTGAATATCGTTTTTGCTTAGGAATGCATTGCCTATTTCAAAGGATTTAATATCCAGAAAATAGGATTTTGAAGCAGAATCAAAGGCCAGCATTTTTTTTTCTACCAGAGTCTGCATAATGTCAAAAATGCTGCTTTTGGGGAAATCCATATTTTTATTCAGTTCTGCTAACGTGACAGATTCTTTTGTGCGAGCTATGTATTCCAGTATATCGACAGCTCTTGAAACAGCTTTGTTAATTTTAGGCTCATTCATTTTCGTGAAATCCTTTCTGATTGAATTGGATAAACATGCAACATCCGAAATATTATACATATATCCGTATATTCGAACATTATAAATACAGTTTAGCATTTGTTGATATAAATGTCAATGGATGTTGAAAAAAGATATTTTAGGGCAAACTGTATAAAAATAGAACTATAATTATATGAAAAATATCATTTTGTAGTATAAAAATAAAAAAATTAAAACAAGACATTGACTGCAAGATTCTATTATGCTATCATATTTACAAGTTTAATATCCGAAATAACGGACAATGTCCGAAAAAGGAGGAGAATTATGGAAATAAAAGCAGTTGAAACTTTTCAAGTGAAACCAAGATGGCTGTTTGTAAAGATTGAAACAGATGAGGGGATTACTGGATGGGGCGAGGCAGTACTTGAAGGAAAGGGAACCGTTGTGGAAGAAGCGGTCAAGGTGTTCGCAAGAGAAATACTGGGAAAGGATCCGATGGATATAGAGCACATATTTAATCTGCTCTACAGAGGCTCCTTTTACCGCGGGGGAGCCATTTTAGTAAGCGCAGTCAGCGGGATTGAGCAGGCGCTCTGGGACATTAAAGGTAAGTATTTTCACATGCCGGTCTGGCAGATGCTTGGCGGCAGATGCAGGGACAGAGTGAGGATGTATGCCCATATTGCTCCGAATGAAGATTATGCAGACGCGGATCGGGCAGCATTTCTTGCAGGGAAGAGAGTAAAGGACGGTTTCAAATCGCTGAAGCTTCCGATGCATGCGCCCCTTCGTCACATTGATACGTTTAAGACTGTCGAGAAATTTGTGGATAAGTTTTCAAGAATTAGAGAGATTGTAGGAGAGGATATAGACGTTGCCATTGATTTTCATGGGAGAGTATCACCGGCTATGGCTCCGCTTCTGTTTAAGGAGCTGGAACCGTTTCACCCTATGTTTATTGAGGAGCCGGTTCTTCCCGAGAATGTGGATGTGATGGCAGAGCTTGCGAGAAAGACGGCGATCCCGATTGCAACGGGAGAAAGGCTTTTTACAACCTGGGGGTTCAGGGAGGTAATCGAAAAGCAGGCGGCAAAGGTATTGCAGCCTGATTTATGCCACTGCGGAGGTATCTTACAGACCTTTAAAATTGCAGCCATGGGTGCCAATTATTATTGTTCTGTGGCTCCCCATAATCCTCTCGGGCCCATTGCCCTAGCGGCGTGCCTGCAAATTGATACATGTATTTCTAATTTTACGGCGCAGGAGCATCCGACAATGGAGGAAGGACATGATTTAGGAAAAGAAATCTTCAAGGATCCTTTTGTCATTAAAGACGGCTATATAGATATTCCAAAGGGTCCCGGTCTTGGCTTTGAGGTAAATGAGGATGCTGTAAAGGCGCTTTCGTATAATGGGCATTATACATGTCCGGTGGAGTATTTCAGCGAGGACAATTCTCTGGGAGAATGGTAGGAGGTGCAACAGGTGGCGCTGCAGAGGAAGAAGAAATTAGGTTTCAATAATCAAACTTTAAATATGAGGCAGATAATGCCGTACTTATTTATAACACCGGCGGTGACAGCGCTCGTCGCGCTGGTTGTATATCCTCTTTTATACGGGATGTATATCAGCCTTTTTGACACAAACCTGGCGAATAAATGGAACTTCGTGGGAGTAAAGAATTATATTTCCATTTTTAGTGATTCTGATTTTTTCAGCAGGATATGGGTTACTTTAAAATTCACATTTTTTGTTATTGTAATCCATTTTATTCTAGGGATTATTCTTGGAATTGCACTAAACCGGAAGGGAAAGAGTATTACATTTTTCCGGGTTATTTTAATTCTGCCGTGGCTTATGCCAGACGTGGTTGTAGCGCTTATTTTCAAATGGATTTTAAATCCGCTTTACGGCCTGATTAATAATGCTCTTTTGGACTGGGGAGCTATTGAAAGCAACATATCCTGGCTTAGCGATGAATTCTGGGCTTTTTTCTGCATTGTAGCCGTAGCGGTGTGGAAGGGATACCCTCTAGTTATGGTAAACGTACTCGCCGCTTTGCAGAGCGTATCAACGGATATCTATGAAGCCGCAAAGGTGGACGGAGCCAGCGGTTTCCAGACACTGTTCAGAGTCATTCTGCCCAGTATTAAGCCGGTGCTTACGACAACTCTGATATTAGATACTGTATGGTGGTTTAAGCATTATACAATTATTCAGCTGCTTACGAAGGGAGGGCCGGGGAACGATACATCCATCATCAGTATTGAAATATATAAACAGGCGTTTGAGTATTTTAAGTATGGGAAGGCGGCGGCAATTTCTGTTGTTGTATTTCTCATCTGCTTGCTGATAACAAAGTTGTACAGGAGGTTTTTGGAAGGTGAAGACTAAAGGTTTAAAGAAGAAAAGGATACTTTCAGGAGTCGGTACATATGCAGTTCTGCTTGTCATGGCTGTGATTGTACTGATCCCCATACTGTGGATGGTATCGACATCTGTTAAATTGGAGTCGGAAACAATTACCATACCTCCGCAGTGGATACCGGATCACCCTACGATAGAATCATATAAACGGCTGTGGAGTGAGTACCCCTTTGCGATTTATTTTAAAAATAGTATTATTATCAGCCTTGGCGCTGTAATCTTGTCTGTAGGGTTCTCGTGTCTGGCAGGATATGGGGTCACGAGATTCAGATTCAGGGGGAAACAGTCTTTTCTTACATTTTTACTGGTCACGCAGATGTTTCCTTCCATTATGATGCTGATTCCATATTACAAGGTTCTAAGTACTTATCATTTAAAGGATACTTATCTGGGCATGATACTTGTATATATATCATTTACTATTCCATTCTGTTCCTGGATGATGGTAGGATTTTTTAAGACAATCCCGCTGGAGCTTGATGAGGCGGCAATCATAGACGGGTGCTCAAGGTGGAGAGCTTTTCGCCAGATTGTCCTTCCCATGACCCTGCCGGGGATATCATCATCCGCCATATATGCTTTTATAACGGCATGGAACGAGTATATGTTTGCGCAGATATTGATTAATGCTCCGGGGCTTAAAACCGTACCCCTTGGAATTGCAGAGCTGAATGGATTTTATAAGATACTTTGGAACGATATGATGGCTGCGTCTGTGATCGCCAGTTTACCGCTTATCATCTTATTTATATTTTTACAGAAGTACTTTATCAGCGGCCTGACAGCAGGGGCAGTAAAACAATAAGAGAGGAGAAAAAAGAATATGAAAAAACGAATTATAAGTGTTATTTTATGTATGTGTATGATAGCAGGAATGTTTACGGGCTGCGGGAAAAAAGAGGAGAGCAGTCAGACGGATGAAGGAAGCGAAAGCGGTGAGGAACAGATAGAGCTTACTATTTTGTCTACCCTGGTAACAGAAAACGAGGCGCCTCTTGAGCAGGCCATGGCGGATAAATATATGGAAGAGCATCCAAATGTGAAAATTAATCTTGTAGGACAGCCGGTAAACGAAATGGCCAAGAAAATTGTGGCATTAAACAGTTCAGACGAGCTTCCGGATGCGTTCTTTATGCCCACGGAATTTATGGCGCAGGCGTATGATATGGGGATTATCGTAGATCATGAGAAGGTTTTGGGACAGGAATATATTGATACTTTGAATGAAAAAGTTGTGGAATACGGGAAAATAGAGGGCCAGCTTATGATGGCTCCGTGGCATGTTATTCCGGTAGGACTTGTTTATCGTTCCGATTGGCTTGAGGATGCAAAACTTGATACAATTGAAACAATGGAGGATTTCAATGCGGCGGCAAAGGCGTTTACGAAGGACGGCGCGTGGGGATTTAGTATGGTGGGAACCCAGAATGGTTCTGGAGAGACGCGTTTTGTCCAGTACGCAAGGGCGTTCGGCGTTAATGAGGTTTACCAGAATGATTCCGGAGAGTGGGTTTCTGATCTTACAGGAGATAAATATAAGAAGGCGCTGCAGACCTTTGTAGATCTGGCTGTAAAGGACGAGGTAGTTCCTCCGGGGGCAACCGAGACAGGATATCCGGAGGCGTCTGCGTACTTTGCAGAGGAAAAAACAGGACTAATGATTACAGGCTCGAATGCAATCGGTGCGATTATCAGTGCGAATCCGGATCTTGACGGTAAGCTTGCAAGCCTTCCGATTCCGTCAGAGGAACGTCATGTAACCTGTCTGCAGACATCAGGATATGCTATTACAACAGCCTGCCAGCATCCGGACGTGCTTGCAGATTATCTGAAATTTATGACCGATAAGGAAAATGCAGTTGATTTTGCAGTGCAGTCAGGACGTCTCCCGGTTACAAAAGAGGCGCTTGAGGATGATGCGTTTAAGACCGACGCATTTAAGGGCTTCATAGATTGCATGGAATATGCGCTGCCCCAGCCGGCGTTTCCTGCTTATACAGAGGTACTGGACGTAATGGGCGAATCCTATAATACAATGATAGGAAAGGGCACCCCTATTGACGAGGCAATGAAACAGGTGGAGAACCGTATGAATATGATTTTAAGCGAAAATCAATAGCAGAGAGTATATAAGATGAAGAAAATAATTACACCTGTGGTTACTCCGTTTAAAGAGGATGAAAGCCCGGATTATGAGGCGGCAAAACAAATTATAGATTTTCTTATAAAAGGCGGAGTAAACGGAATTTTAGTGCTGGGTTCGACGGGGGAATTTACAAACTTAAGCTTTGAGGAACGGGCCGAGTACCTTAAGTTTTATGCGGAATATACGGCCGGAAGGACAGAGCTTTATGCAGGTACCGGGGGAATGGCAAAGAGGGATATTATTTCTCTTACAAATCAGGCGGCAGAGCTGGGATACAGGGCATCCCTAATTATTGGGCCGTATTATTATGGAATACAGCAGGAGCAGCTTTTTGTTTACTACGATGAAATCGCAAAATCTACAGACTCTGACATTATGATTTATAATTTTCCGGAACGGACAGGCCACACACTGGAGTGCGGCACGGTTGTCAGACTGACGCAAGAGAACCGCAATATTATCGGAATGAAGGATTCCGTACTGGAACCAAATCATACCGGGCAGATAAGCGCGGGAATGAGGGGGAAGGATTTTAAGCTTTATTCGGGATTTGATAACCAGTTTCTCTTCAATGTGACCCTAGACGGGGCGGGCTGTATCGGAGGGCTGTCGAATATTATTCCTGAGATATGGAGCGCTCTGGTAAGAGCGGAAAATAACGGACAGTATAAGGATGTATTTTTTCTGGCGTCGCTGGTTGAAAGGCTTATGCCTGTCTACACCTTTGAAACAAATGCATCCCTTCTTCTAAAAAGATTGATGGTCTGGCGGGGGCTCAATATAGGAGATAAAGCAGTATTTCCTTATAACCAGTGTAAAGAGGCTGATTTTGAACACAGTAAAATGCTTTTAGAGGATGTGCTGAGAGAATTTTATAGCCGGAAATAAACTGATACAGGGGCGCCTGATGCTGCCTCTGTATCTTTTTGGCGCCTTGCCTGACAGAATGGTATATGCTACAATGGCGATAAGAGCTGCAAAGCTGATAACAGATAATAAATAACAAATTTCAGAGGTGAAAATGGACTATATATATCATTATGATTCGCCCTTGGGCGGAATTATGCTTGCA
>CAOJQZ010000091.1 GCA_948441955.1 uncultured Lachnospiraceae bacterium
TATAAAGCTTGCAGGTTTCACGCCTGGGTGTGTCATGCCCACTGTCACCGGAGTTCTTGAAAGTGACCAGACAATGCTGAAACGAATATTTAACAATCTTTTTTCCAATATTTTAAAATATGGAGATAAGAAACAGCCGGTTATAATAGAGGGAATAATTCAAGAAAATATTTTGATAATTTCTATTTCAAATTTTGTAAAACAGGAGCATTCGCAGACAGGCAGCAATAATATCGGTCTGAAAAACGTTCAGACCATGACAACGCTTTTGAACGGAATCATGTACGCCAAAGCAGCGGATAATAAATTTGTAACAGAGCTTCGGTTTCCTTTGCGGTAACCGAAGCCCTGGATTTCCATATATTCGTCACAATCCTATTTTTCGTTTGTATAATCGTTAATAACCAGGGGAATCTGAGACATCATATTATCAATGTCTTCAAACATAGTGCTCTTTGTAGTTCCAAGTCTTCCCGCCTTCTTAATATGCCTCATAACCTCCTGATATTGGTTTTTGATCTGGTCAAAGAAGCCGCACAATATCTGCATATCTCTCTCTGAATCTCCAATCACTCCAGAAATCTCACTATGTACAGTCTCTGCCCCCTCTGCGGAATGTATAATCTCATCAAAAGTCTTATATGTTTCATCCACCTTTTCAATACTCTCTCCCAATGCCTTCTGAGAAGTGGTTATATTTCCATACAAATGTTCCGTTCCATGTTCCACATCAGAAATTCCTGTATCTACCTCGCCGGTCAGATCCTTAATCTCATCCGCCAGCTTTTTGACTTCTTCCGCCACCACGGCGAACCCTCTGCCCTGTTCGCCTGCACGCGCCGCCTCTATGGACGCATTCAGCGCAAGAATGTTTGTCTGCTCGGCAATAGAAATAATTTTATTCGTACATTGCTTAATCTTTTCTACGGCTCCCTGAAGATCCTCAAACGTGTGCTCCATTTCATCAAAATAGGTTTTTACATGCATGGAGCTGCTTTTGAGCTCCTCTACACCGCTTTGTGCATTTGTAACCGCCCCTGCAATTGTGTCCTTTACTGTTACAAACTCTCCGGATACCTGTTCAATACTTAGAAAATTATTCCCGAAATCCTGCAGCTTTTCCTGAAAGCTCTCTGCTTCTGTAAGTACGCTCCCAAATGATTTCCCTATTTCATCTATCTCCTGAAGAGAGTCCACTTCCTTTTGTACAAGCTCTCTATGATAATCCTTCAGGCTGTTTATTACATGCAGTACCGGATACAAGCTCTTTCCATTTCCGGAAGTCCTTTTTTCTTTCTGTCCGCTCTTTTTAAAAAAAGACATGATACTCTCCTCCTATTCAAACACTACACAAGTCATAGACTGGTTTACAAACCGATTGTTATAATGTTCCCCATATCCCACAAAGCCTGCATGACTGCCCAACGTTCCCATCTCTTCTAGATATTCCTTCATATAATGGTTCTGATTGAACAGGAGATATCGAAACAGGCAATTCACGGAAAATACTCCTGAAATCCGGGAGAAATCCCGGCGAATCATATGTATCGTATCTCTGACGGTCTTTTTATAATCTCCCAGTTCAAGCAGGACGAGGACATCTGAATCATTCACCTGACGGAAACAGGTCAAAGCGTCTCCCTTCACCTCTTTTATTGATACAATACAGGTGTCATCTCCATTAAGCTTTCCAAAGGGATTTTTAAATGTCTGGGTTGTAATCTCATCCTCTGTTACATGAAGAATCTCCTGATATACCTGCTTTGCAGGGCTGCCGTTCAAAGCGCCGATAATATATTGAGCCTTATCTGTTTTGGATGCAATAAAGCGGTAATCCTTCATCTGGTGATAAATATTTTCTTTGTAAGCTTTCACCTTTCCATTTTGATTTTTAACCATAGCATATGCTACCGCGTCCTCATATACCTTGCCATTGACAGATACTTTGCCGGCGTCCCCGGTTCCGCCGACCAGTGAAATATCCCTGTGTTTTAATACACTGTAAATCGTAGTTAATACGCAGGCGTCATTTCCGGCGCAGAAGTCAATACATACCGTATCTTCTTTCGAAGCCTTTATGTTTCTTACATCCTGCTCCAGACGTTCAATATATTTTACAGGCATAGTTGATACCTGCTCCAGTACGTTGGCCGCTACACTGACTCCGTCCGAAAATGCAATGATTCCTACGCCCTTTTCCACAATTCTGGTATCATAGCTCATACCAATACACCCTATGCTGGGTATTCCGGGAAAAAGCTCCTCCAATTCCTTTACATGTGCTTCAAACTGCTCTCCATTTGAAAACAACATAATTAATTGCGGCCGCATAAGGCCCCTTACCGCTTCCTTTAAAGCTCCGCACTGGCTCATTCCAAAGTATTGTTTCATTTTGGGTTCCCCTTCTCTATTCCGTTCTTATCATATATATTCTTTATTTTTTAGCAAATATATTATATGTTATTTTTATATCATTCGTCAATGAAAAATTCTAAATGACGACGCACAATATGCCATATATATTCCAATAAGCAGAATACCTTGTATCCTGGAAGACCTTTTCCGCATAAGTATCGGCACAAAAAGCACGGCCATTACCAATATTGACAGCGGAATATCTACTCCGGTTGTCTGCCTCTCCAGCTCCATTCCTGTTACTGCGGCCGGAATACCTATAACCAACAGAAGATTGAGTATATTTGCTCCTATAATATTGCCAAGTCCTACATTTCCGTATCCCTTTACAAGAGACATCACTGAAGTCACAAGCTCAGGAAGGGATGTTCCAAGTGCGATAAAGGTAACAGCGATTACACGCTCAGGAACTCCTAATGACTGCGCGATTCGTATTCCATTATCTACAAGCAGATTCGCCCCCGCATAGAGAAGGGCCGCGCACACTGCAAGTATAAGAAGCTGCTTTGGTATAGAAATATATGACATGTCTTCTGTTTCCTCTTCTTCACCAGATGCGCCCTTTATATTCATCCATGCATAAAATACGAATATCGCCAGCAAAATCATACCGGCAGGGCGGTCATAACCTCCTTTAGCTATCCCGCATATTTCCATAACTGAGATTACAAGAAAGAAAAATCCGCACCTCCATCCAATAGAGGATGCTGTTACCCTGTCGGCAGGGCGTATCGTCTGCGTCAGTCCTGCAATCAACGCTGTATTACATATGATGGATCCAAACGCATTTCCCGCTGCAACTGACGCCGAACCGTCAAAAGCGGCTGTAGTAGAAACAAGAATTTCCGGCAGCGTTGTTCCAAGGCTTACGATGGTGGCGCCTACAACAATCTGAGAGATTTTAAGCTTTCTGGCAATGGCAACCGCAGCGTCTACCAATCTGTCGCCTCCGGCGCAGATTAAAATAAGACCTGTTATAAATAATAAGATTGTAGTTAACATATATATCGCTCCCTTTTATTTTACATTTTTATATTATATCCAGTTTACAAGAATTTCTTTTACCTGCTTCATCTGCCTTGCTGTCTGCTGATTGGAATAGGGGATTCTGTCAATAATACGCTCTGCAAATCTTTCTTTCCGTATTATATCCCTTGATACAGTATAATTAATATCAAAAAAGTAGGCAAGATATGATATCCAATAGTCCATCTTTGTCCTTCGGGTTTCTGAGCGTATAGATTCCTTCTTCATAAACTGCTTAAAAACAATCGGAGTAATCTCCGTACTGCCAGCCTCCGCTGCCGAAACCCCCAGAAGCGTCTCTACTGCATCCTCAAGCTTAACGCGGCAATTGTCCAGCTTGTCTGCATCACGAATCATCCTGGCATGAAGCAGCTCTCTCTCATCTTCAACTCCTTGAAGCTTGAAATCACTGTGTTTCTTTATTGCCGTGTAAATAATTTTATCCCAAACATCCTCTTTCACAAATTCTCGTATCATTCCCTCTGCAAACAAAATCTCCGCCCCAAATGCAGCATGATCCATCGTCCCGGGCTCAAAACTGTCAAATCGCTTTAACTGTTCAAATCTCCCTATATCATGCAGCAGTCCGATAAGCTGCCCAAGCTCTATATCCTCTTTGGAAAGCTTAAGCCCCTCCCCTATCTGTCTGCTGCGCTTCATTACACCGTAAGTATGTACAATTTTAAGACGCACCTTGTCATTCTTTCTTTCATAGTGGTCCAGATATTGTTCAAATCTTTGCATTGCATAATCTAAATTCATAAATCTGCTCCCAACATCAAAATAATTCTTTTACTTTTGACTATCTCTATAAAATTGAGTATAATACATTTTAAAGTAATATGTAAAGGAGTCAAATACTTATGAATATGAATTTTAATCAACTGGCAATGCTTCAGCAGATAAAATCCGGTATGGATCGCTTCCGCATCAATCATCCGAAATTTCCGTTGTTTTTAAAAGCCGTATCGCAGGAAGCGCTTACAGAAGGGGCTCTTATTGAGATAAATGTAACCACGCCGGAAGGAAAGGCCTACTGCTCTAATATACGTCTAAAGTCCGATGATATGGAGCTTATCGAAACACTTAAAAATATGAATACTCCTTAGAACTCATATTGCTGGAATAAACGAAAGAGAGGTATGAAAAATGAAACCAGTAAAAGAAGGAAAGGTACGGGAAATCTATGACAACGGCGACAGTCTTATCATAGTTGCCACTGACCGTATCAGTTGTTTTGATGTTATTTTGAAAAATATTGTGGCGAAAAAAGGAACGGTCTTAACACAGATGTCCAAATTCTGGTTTGATATGACAAAAGATATTCTTCCAAACCACATGCTTTCTGTTGATGTAAAAGATATGCCGGAATTTTTCAGAAAACCGGAATTTGATGGAAACAGCATGATGTGTAAAAAGCTTGAAATGCTTCCAATTGAGTGTATTGTCCGCGGCTACATTACCGGAAGCGGCTGGGCCAGCTATCAGAAAAACGGAACCGTATGCGGAATCACACTGCCGGAAGGCTTAAAGGAATCCGACAAGCTGCCTGAACCGATCTATACACCTTCCACAAAAGCAGAGCTTGGCGATCATGATGAAAATATTTCTTATGACCAAAGCATTACTCATCTGGAAAAGTATTTTCCAGGCAAAGGGGAAGAATACGCTGCCAGACTTAGAGACTGCACGCTTGCTCTTTACAAAAAATGCGCCGATTACGCGCTGGAAAAAGGAATCATTATTGCCGACACGAAATTTGAATTTGGTTTGGATGAAAACGGAAATATTGTTATCGGAGATGAGATGCTAACTCCCGACAGCTCGCGCTTCTGGCCTGCCGATACTTATGAGCCGGGTCATGGACAGCCTTCTTTTGACAAACAGTTTGCCCGCGACTGGCTTAAGGCCAATCCTGATAACGACTGGACATTACCTGAAGATATTGTTGAAAAAACAAGGAACAAATATCTGCAGGGATATGAAATGCTGACGGGACAAACACTGAAATAGGCAATCCGGGATGGAACATAATCTATAAAGCCCTGCTTTAATAAATTTTATTCCATCCCGGATTAATTTTGTCTACACAAGTTCAATTAAAACTTCCATCGCTGCATCGCCCTTACGCTGTCCAATCTTGATGATCCTTGTATATCCGCCCTTGCGGTTTTCATACTTTGGAGCAATCTCGTCAAAAAGCTTTGCAACAAGGTCTGCTTCCTTTGTATTTTTCTTTCTGCCAGCCTGCGCTGTCGGTACTTCCTTTACCGGATACAGAACCTTTAACATCTGACGGCGCGCATGAAGCCTGCCTGGAAGATCCTTCTTAATCTTCTTCTCAACCTCGTCATATACCGTAACCTTCTTACCGTCTACGACTTCTTTTACTCTCTTTCCGTCCTTATCCTTACGAGCAACCTTTGCCTTTACCGTAACTTCCTCGAAATTATCCTTCTCTTTTACAGCTAATGCAATAAGACCTTCTGCAATTTTGCGGATTTCCTTCGCCTTTGCTTCTGTTGTTTTAATCTTGCCGTGAGTAATAAGCGCTGTCACCTGATTTCTCAATAACGCTTTTCTCTGGCTTGACGTTCTGCCAAGCTTTCTATATTTTGCCATTTCTCTAATCCTCCATAATCTACATCTGGTTATACTCTTCGGGCTTACTAGCCAAATGCTCTGCCGCACGCTTCGGATTTACCGGCAGAAATCAAGATAGTTCTTCGAGACTACGCTCGAAAAGACCTCGCCAAGTGCTCTATTCCTCTCCTTTGCTGAGACTAAGACCCAGCTCGTCGAGCTTCGCAAGCACTTCCTCCAAAGACTTACGCCCAAGGTTACGCACCTTCATCATATCCTCCGGAGTTCTGTTTGTCAGCTCTTCCACCGTATTGATACCCGCTCTCTTGAGACAATTGTAAGAACGAACAGAAAGCTCTAATTCGTCAATACTCATCTCAAGAACCTTTTCCTTCTCATCATCCTCCTTCTCAATCATAACCTCCGCAGCCTGAGCCACCTCGGAAAGATCAATAAAAAGCTTCAGATGCTCGCTAAGTACCTTTGCAGCCAGACTGACTGCCTCGTCCGGAAGTAATGTTCCGTTGGTATATACGTCTAATGTCAGTTTATCAAAATCTGTAATCTGACCAACACGTGTATTTTCTACCGTAAGATTTACACGCTCAACCGGAGTATAGATGGAATCAATCGGAATCACCGCAATCGGTAATTCATCATTTTTATTCTTCTCTGCACTTATATATCCTCTTCCCTTTGTTATGGTAAGCTCCATATATAATTTGCTGTCTACTCCGCCGTTTAATGTTGCAATAACTGTTTCAGGGTTCATAATCTCAATATCCGGATCCACCTGAATATCTGCTGCCGTAACAACACCTTCACCCTCGAACTCAATATATGCTGTCTTTGGTTCATCCGTCTCAGATGTGTTCTTGATAGCCAATGACTTAAGATTCATGACAATCTCGGTCACATCCTCCTTAACCCCGGGGATGGAGCTGAACTCATGCAGCACACCATCTATCTTCACCTGGCTGATAGCAGCGCCCGGAAGCGATGAAAGCATAATTCTCCGAAGAGAATTACCTAATGTCGTACCATAGCCTCTCTCCAGAGGCTCTACAACAAATCTTCCATACTTTTTATCTTCTGAAATCTCTGTTATCTCAATATTGGGTTTATTAAAATCAAACACTAAAGTCCACCTCCTGTGGTGTTACGGATTATTATTTAGAATACAACTCGACAATCAGCATCTCGTCTACCGGCACATCAATTGCGCTGCGTGCCGGAAGCTCCTTGACTGTTCCCTTCAGATTTTCTGCATCTGCCTCAAGCCACTCTGGAACCATGCGTCCCCCGGTAATCTCCACAATCTCTTTATATCTCGGAGAGCTCTTGTGTTTTTCTTTGATCTCAATTGTATCTCCGGCCTTAATCAGATAGGACGGAATGTTTACCTGCCTGCCATTTACAAGAACATGCTTATGGTCTACAATCTGTCTTGCTTCACGTCTTGTTCTTGCAAAGCCCAAACGGAATACAACGTTATCTAATCTCGACTCCAGAAGTACCATCAGATTTTCACCTGTCATACCCTTCATCTGTTTTGCTTTCTTATAATAATTCCTGAAGGGTTTCTCTAATATGCCATAGATGAATTTTGCTTTCTGCTTCTCACGTAGCTGAAGTCCGTACTCGCTCATCTTTCTATTTGCTCTTTTTAACTGTCTGTTAGACTTTTTATCAATTCCTAAATATACCGGATCCATTCCAAGGGAACGGCATCTTTTCAGAACCGGAACTCTATTCACTGCCATAGCCTGCTTCTCCTCCTATATTAGACTCTTCTGCGCTTTGGTGGACGGCATCCGTTATGCGGTACCGGAGTAACATCCTTAATACTTGTCACGTCAATTCCACATGCCTGAAGGGCACGAATTGCTGCTTCTCTCCCTGAACCTGGTCCCTTAACCATAACATCTACTG
>CAOJQZ010000092.1 GCA_948441955.1 uncultured Lachnospiraceae bacterium
TGTAACCTATGTCAATTTGTCCAAAGAATAAATCTTCTAAAGCAAGAAGAGACAAGAGAAGAGCGAATTGGAAGATGAGCGCTCCCAATCTTGTTAAGTGCAGCAAGTGCGGCGAATTAATGATGCCTCACAGAGTATGCAAGGCTTGCGGAAGCTACAACAAAAAAGAAATCATTGCTCAGGACTAATTTTAGGATGAGAAAGACTTTCCAGAGATGGGGAGTCTTTTTTGCTTCTGCAGAACGAAAAAATATTGATTTTTACAGTAATGTTTAGTAGAATGTTTCTAGAGTATCAGGAGGAACAGATATGGCAGAAATTACAAAAGTGGCATTGGACGCTATGGGAGGCGATCACGCTCCCGGAGAAATCGTAAAAGGGGCGGTTGACGCTGTTTCAAAAGAAAAAGGTGTTCATGTTTTTCTGGTGGGCAGGGAAGAGGATATTAAGGCAGAGCTTGTGAAGTATGAATATGATAAAGGAAGGATTGAGATAGTAAATGCTTCAGAGGTAATCGAGATGGCGGAACCTCCGGTCAGTGCGATTCGGAGGAAGAAGGATTCGTCTGTTGTTGTAGGTATGAAGCTTGTGAAGGAGGGAAGGGCAGACGCATTTGTATCTGCAGGAAGCACCGGGGCGGTCCTTGTAGGAGGACAGGTCATTGTGGGCCGTATTAAGGGTGTGGACAGAGCGCCTCTTGCTCCGCTGATTCCTACGGCAAAGGGTTTTTCGCTCTTAATTGACTGCGGCGCCAATGTAGATGCAAGGCCGGCGCATCTGGTACAATTTGCCAAGATGGGAAGCGTCTATATGGAGCATATTATGAATGTGAAAAATCCTAAGGTTGGTATTGTGAATATCGGCGCTGAAGAGGAG
Source organism: uncultured Lachnospiraceae bacterium (assembly GCA_948441955.1). GTDB lineage: Bacteria > Bacillota > Clostridia > Lachnospirales > Lachnospiraceae > CAPEBR01. The sequence continues at coordinate 877 of CAOJQZ010000092.1, forward strand.
AAGGGCAATGCTCTTGTGAAGGAAACATTTCCTCTTCTCAGAGAGATAAAGGATATTAATTTTACCGGCAGCGTGGAGGCAAGAGATATTCCTTATGGAGCAGCAGACGTTATCGTCTGCGAAGCATTTGCAGGGAATATTATTCTGAAACTTTTTGAAGGAACCGGCGCAGTGCTTATCAGTAAAATCAAGGAAGGCCTTATGAGTTCCTTCCGCAGCAAGGTTGGAGCGCTGCTCATTAAGCCGGCGCTTAAGCGGACAGTGAAATCTTTTGATTCCAGCGAATATGGAGGAGCGCCGCTTTTAGGCCTGAATGGTCTGGTAGTCAAAACACATGGAAGTTCTAAGTCGAAAGAGATCACGAATACAATATTGCAGTGCGTGACCTTTAAAAATCAGAGGATTAGTGAAAAGATCAAGGATTGTATTCAAGCGGAATATAAGACCGCTGAATAATAGAAAATACATGATTAAAAAGGAGAAATATTATGGAATTTGAAAAATTACAGGAAATTATTGCGGATGTTTTAAATCTTGAAGTAAAGGATATCCAGATGGATTCTAAGATTATGGATGATTTGGGAGCAGATTCCCTGGATGTATTCCAGATTATTATGGGGATAGAGGAAGCTTTTGATTTGGAAATTGATAATGATGACGCAGAAAATATTGTGACAGTCGGAGACGCTGTAGAACAGATAAGAAATGCAACGAGCAACTAGGAGCATGGAAGTTACGAAAAAGCCCTACCGGGCTTTTTCGCTTTATGGGGAACGGAAAAAATATGAGAAAAGACTTAAAAAAACTGGAACAGATAATGGGATATAAATTTAAGGATTTTGCACTTCTCAAACAGTCAATGACCCACAGTTCCTTTGCAAACGAAAAGCATCTGCCGAAAAGCAGATGCAATGAACGTCTGGAATTTTTAGGAGATGCTGTTTTAGAGCTTGTATCCAGCGAAGTTTTATTTTTTGGGAATCCGAAGATGCCGGAGGGAGAGCTTACAAAGACAAGAGCGAGCATGGTATGCGAGCCTGCGCTGGCTTTTTGTGCCAGGGCGTTCGGTCTGGGGGAATTCCTGCTTCTGGGAAAGGGCGAGGAGGCCACAGGGGGACGGAACAGGGATTCGGTTACTTCGGATGCGCTGGAAGCACTTATCGGAGCAATATATATTGACGGTGGTTTTGCTAATGCAAAAGAGTTTATTGAGAACTTTATCTTGAATGATCTTGAGCATAAGAAGCTCTTTTTTGATAGCAAGACTATCCTGCAGGAGATTGTTCAGGCAAACTTTAAGGATGCTGTTGCCTACAGGCTTCTGAAAGAAGAGGGGCCGGATCATGATAAATGTTTTTGTACGGCAGTATATATTGGAGAGCAGCCCTATGGAACCGGGAAAGGGAGAACAAAGAAGGCGGCGGAACAGGAGGCTGCATATCGCAGTATTTTGATGCTTCATGAAAAGAATATAAAGTAGGTGTTATATGTATTTAAAAAGTATAGAGGTACAGGGGTTTAAATCTTTTGCGCATAAGATTAAGTTTGAATTTCATAATGGGATTACCGGAATCGTAGGGCCTAATGGAAGCGGAAAAAGCAACGTTGCCGATGCAGTGCGCTGGGTGTTGGGCGAGCAGCGTATAAAGCAGTTAAGAGGCGGAAGCATGCAGGATGTTATTTTTTCCGGAACAGAGAACCGTAAGCCGCTAAGCTATGCTTCTGTAGCGATTACTCTTGATAATTCGGAGCATGATCTTGCCATCGATTATGAAGAGGTGACAATAGCAAGAAAGCTTTACCGCTCGGGGGAAAGTGAATATCTTATTAACGGAAGCACCTGCCGTCTAAAGGATGTTAATGAGCTGTTTTATGATACGGGAATCGGAAAAGAGGGCTATTCCATCATTGGGCAGGGGCAGATTGATAAAATCCTGAGTGGAAAACCAGAGGAAAGAAGAGAGCTGTTTGATGAAGCAGCCGGCATTGTGAAATTTAAAAGACGTAAGAATATGTCTGTTAAAAAGCTTGAAGAAGAGCAGCAGAATCTGCTCAGGGTGAAGGATATTCTGGCAGAGCTTGAAAAGCAGGTAGAGCCTCTGGAGAGACAGGCAGATAAGGCGAGAGAATATCTGAAGAAGAAGGAAGAGCTTAAGATTTATGATATTAATATGTTTCTTCTTGAGACTGCCCGTATTCAAGAGCAGATTAAAGGAATTGAAGAACGTCTGGGAGGGACGACAGAGGAGCTTGAGGAGGCTGGCAGGCAGTATGGAAACATGAAGAAGGAGTATGAATCCGTTGAGGAGCAGGTAGACGGAATTGATGCTTCCGTTGAGCATGCTAAAGGACAGCTAAATGAAACCACAATGCTAAAGCAGCAGCTGGAAAATCAAATTGCGCTTCTTAAGGAACAGATTCACAGCGCCCATATGAATGACGAGCATTTTGATCAGAGGGCAAGAACAATACATTCAGAAATCTACGATCGGGAGCGGCAGCTGGAGGAGCTTTTGAAGGAGCAGAAGCAGCTCAAAGGTGAGCTCGGAAGCCACCGTGCAGAGGAAACGGCGGCAAAAGGAGCGCTTATAGAGGTGCAGACTCGTATCGCTTCTTTAAGCGATGCAGTTGAAAAGGGTAAGAGCGACATTATGGATCTTCTCAACAGCAGAGCATCCACAAAAGCTAAGATTCAGAAATACGATACGATGCTGGAGCAGATTCAGGTAAGAAAAAAGCAGCTTGGACAGCGGATGGATGAGGCAAAGGATCAGGAGAAGACCCAGGGCGAACTGGTGGAAGGCTACTGCAGCGAGCTAAGAGAAATTTCCAGACAAATTATCCGGCTGACAGACGAGAATGCAAGTTATGAAGAGAAGATAAAAAAAATACAGGGGATTCTTGCGAAGCAAACAGAGCAGTTCCGTATTGGCCAGACGACCTATCACAGAGAGCAGTCCAGGCTTGAGTCACTGAAAAATATTACGGAACGTTATGACGGATATGGCAGCAGCATCCGCAAGGTCATGGACAGGCGCGAGAAGGAAAAAGGACTTTTAGGAGTAGTGGCAGACATTGTAAAAGTGGACAAGGAGTACGAGATTGCCATTGAGACAGCCCTTGGGGGAAATATTCAGAATATTGTAACTTCAGATGAGGATACGGCAAAGAGGATGATTGCTTTCCTAAAGCAGAATAAATTTGGGCGTGCAACTTTTCTTCCTCTGACAGGTATCAAATCTTACGGGGGCCTTCAAAGACCAGAGGCTCTAAAGGAGCCGGGAGTTTTAAGCACCGCGGATAAACTTGTGAAGGTAGAGGAACGTTATAAAGAGCTGGCAGCGCATTTGCTGGGAAGGACTCTGGTGGTTGATCATATTGATCATGGGATTGCCATCGCGAGAAAATATAAGCAGTCCATCCGCATTGTAACTCTGGAAGGAGAGCTGATTAATCCGGGCGGCTCCATGACAGGAGGAGCATTTAAAAATTCCAGTAACCTGTTAAGCCGCAGGCGTGAGATTGAGGAATTTGAAAAAACAGTAAAGCAATTAAAGAAAGAGATGGACGAACTGGAGGAAGAGTCCGAAAAATTGAGAAAGGAGCGCGCCGGATATTACGAGGAAACAGCAAGAATCACGGAGGAGCTTCAGAAAGCCTATGTTATACAGAATACGGCAAAGATGAATCTTGATCAGGCTGCTTCCAAGGTTAAAGCATCTAAGAATATAGCGGAGGATATGAAACAGGAATCTGAAGAGCTTGACCGCCAAATTACAGATATTATTGATAACCAGGAATCCATTAATGTGGAGCTGGATACTTCACAGAGACTGGAGGCGGAGCTTAACGAGCAGATAAAAGAAGCCCAGGAAGAACTTGATAAAGAGAGAGAAGCGGAAAGCGAAAAGCAGAAAATTTCTGAAGAGGTGCATCTTGCATGTGCCAGCCTTGAACAAAAAGATGCTTTCGTCACAGAAAATGTAGTTCGTATTCGGGAAGAAATTGCAAAGTTCAGCGAAGAGCTTGACAGTTTAGAGAAAAGCAAGGGCGGCACCTCAAAGGAAATAGAGGAAAAGGAAAAGCAGATTACAGAGCTTAGAGAAACCATTGAGAATTCCAAAGACCTGTTTACAGAAATCCAGGAAGAGATCGAAAAGTTTAAAAGAGAGCGGGAAGAGCTGAATCAGAGACACAAAGCATTTCTTCAGAGGAGAGAGGAGCTGTCAAAGCATATGGCTGAGCTTGACAAAGAGGTTTTCCGGCTGGAAAGCCAGAAGACAAGCTATGAGGAGGCTTCGGAAAAACAAATTAATTATATGTGGGAGGAATATGAGCTTACATATAACCGGGCACTTGAGCTCCGCAATCAGAACCTGACGGATCTTTCAAAAATGCGCAAGAGGATTCAGGAATTAAAAGGAGAAATCAAAGGGCTTGGAGATGTGAATGTGAATGCCATCGAAGATTTTAAGAATCTTTCCCAGCGTTATGAATTTTTAAAGGGCCAGCATGACGATCTGACACGTGCAGAGGAGACGCTGCTTCAGATTATTGAAGAGCTTGACGAGGCCATGCGTAAGCAGTTTGCAGAACAGTTTGCCAGAATATCAGGAGAATTTGACGCAGTATTTAAGGAACTTTTCGGCGGCGGTAAGGGTACTCTTGAGCTTATGGAGGATGAGGATATTTTAGAGGCAGGTATCCGGATTATTGCTCAGCCGCCGGGAAAGAAGCTTCAGAATATGATGCAGCTGTCAGGAGGAGAAAAGGCCCTTACGGCAATTTCGTTATTATTTGCAATACAAAATCTGAAGCCTTCTCCTTTCTGCCTTTTAGATGAGATTGAAGCGGCTTTGGATGATAATAATGTTGTGCGGTTTGCAAGATATCTGCATAAGCTGACAGAAAATACACAGTTTATTGTTATTACCCACAGAAGAGGGACCATGACGGCGGCGGACAGGCTGTATGGGATTACCATGCAGGAGAAGGGCGTATCAACTCTTGTTTCGGTAAGTCTTCTGGAGGATGAATTAGATAAGTAGGAGTGGATTATGGAAGAAGAGAAAAAAAGCTTTTGGGGAAGGCTTGTTTCAGGTTTAAGTAAGACAAGAGATAATATTGTATGTGGAATGGACAGTATCTTTAATGGTTTTTCCCACATTGACGATGATTTTTATGAAGAGCTGGAGGAGATTTTAATTATGGGCGACCTGGGTGTGCAGGCTACCTATGATATTCTGGATGATCTGAAGGAAAAAGTACGAGAGCAGCATATCAAGGAGCCTGCCGCCTGCCGTCAGATCCTGCTGGACAGCATTAAGGCACAGATGCACACAGGCGAGACTGCCTATGAATTTGAAGAGAAGACGTCGGTTGTTATGGTAATCGGCGTAAATGGAGTCGGAAAGACGACAACAATCGGGAAACTGGCCGGAAAGCTTCGAAGTAAAAATAAAAAGGTGATTCTTGCAGCAGCGGATACTTTCCGGGCGGCGGCCGGAGAGCAGCTTAAGGAGTGGGCAAACCGGGCTCAGGCAGAGCTTATCGGCGGACAAGAAGGGTCTGATCCGGCGGCTGTAGTTTATGATGCGGTTGCAGCGGCAAAGGCGAGACATGCAGACGTACTTTTGTGTGATACGGCAGGCCGTCTGCACAACAAGAAAAATCTAATGGAAGAATTAAAAAAAATGAACCGGATCATCGACAGAGAATATCCGGAGGCATTCCGGGAGACTTTAGTGGTATTGGATGCCACAACAGGACAGAATGCGCTGCAGCAGGCAAGGGAGTTTAACGAAGCGGCAGATATTACCGGTATTATTTTGACAAAAATGGATGGGACAGCTAAGGGGGGGATTGCTGTTGCAATCCAGGCGGAGCTTGGAATTCCGGTAAAATATATCGGAGTCGGCGAGACAATTGACGATTTGCAGAAATTTGATGCAGACACTTTTGTAGACGCATTATTTATATCAGAACAGGAGGAAGAAAGATGCTGACATTAGAAAAGTTTGAACAGGCAAGTGAGCTTGTAAAAAACGTAACACTACCTACAAAATTAGTTTACAGTGAATACTTCAGCAGCCAGACTGGTGGAAAAGTATATTTAAAGCCGGAGAATATGCAGAATACAGGGGCTTACAAAATAAGAGGAGCATATTACAAGATTAGTACATTAAGCGGGGAAGAGAGGGCCAAAGGGCTGGTTGCAGCGTCTGCCGGGAATCATGCTCAGGGCGTGGCATATGCCGCGCAGAAATTTGGCTGTAATGCGACAATTGTTATGCCCACAGTAACCCCGCTTATCAAGGTAAACCGAACAAAGAATTATGGGGCGGAAGTGATCCTCTACGGAGATGTTTATGATGATGCATGCAAATATGCTATGAAGCTTGCCGAAGAACGGGGAAGCACCTTCATTCATCCCTTTGATGATTTTGACATTGTCACCGGTCAGGGGACGATAGCCATGGAGATTGTGCAGGAGCTGCCAACGGTGGATTTCATTCTTGTTCCGGTTGGAGGCGGAGGGCTGGCTACCGGCGTGGCAACTCTTGCTAAAATGTTGAATCCAAAGATACAGGTCATCGGTGTGGAGCCTGCGGCAGCCGCCAGCATGACGGCTGCGCTTGACAGCGGGGAGCCTGTAGAACTTGACAGTGCAGATACCATCGCAGACGGTACCGCAGTAAAATATGTAGGGAAAAATATTTTTCCGTATGCAAAAGAAAACATAGATCAGATGCTCACGGTGGAAGACGATGAACTGATCGGCGCCTTTCTTGATATGGTGGAAAATCATAAAATGGTTGTGGAAAATTCCGGCCTGCTTACGGTGGCGGCCCTTAAAAGACTGGAACTCAAAGGGAAAAAGGCAGTCGCCATCTTGAGCGGCGGTAACATGGACGTTATAACCATGTCCTATGTAGTGCAGCATGGATTGATACAGAGAGGACGTATATTTTCGGTATCTGTGCTTCTTCCGGATAAGCCGGGAGAGCTTGTGCACGTAGC
>CAOJQZ010000093.1 GCA_948441955.1 uncultured Lachnospiraceae bacterium
CCTTTTATCTCCTGAATACCGGGTATACTTTCTTAACCACCCAGGTATTTTCCAGATAAACCCACAGCGAATCCTTCAGTACCTTATAAATTTTTAGCCCGCCGCACTTATATAAAAGAATTAATGCTTTCATTGCCTGCCTCTTGTGCTTATATTTCAATAAAATCATATATCTGCGCCTGAGCTTCCAGCACAAAATACGCTTTCGAGACGCCTTATCCCGAATATGGCAGATGTCTGCAATTTCGTCCACAAGATTTTCATAATCCAGATATTTTTGCTCTTCCGCCTCCTGCGTTAATACTAATCTGGAATGACTTCCTGCTCTTACGCAGACCCCATAGAGCTTTTCAGGAATTGTAGGACACTTATACAGATACATGAAAGGTAAAAGCATCTGGAAATTCTGGCCCACGTTATACTCTGGTATGCGCCGCTTGGAATATATTTTAAAAAAACATTCTGATTTCAGCATATAACAGCCGCAGCATACAAATGTTTTAAACTCCAAAATATCCCAAAACAAATTCTCTCTTGATAAATCACCTGTCCTCTCACCAGGCTTTAAAGTTTCCCCCGACACCTCATCATAATAATAAGGTAATGTTCTGACACAATGATACTGGGGATATTTATTTAAAAACTCAACCCTTTTTTCTATCGATTCAGGCAGCAATATATCATCACTGTCCGGCCAGATGAGATATTCGCCTGTCACAAACGCTAATCCACGATTAATCGCCGCAGAAGCATTCCTGTGCTCCCCTTGCACTATAATATATTGATAACCTCTATCTGAAAATTTGTTACGATAGCTTTCTGCTATTTGAAGTGTTTTGTCCTCTGAACCGTCGTCTGACAAAATCATCTCAATCTCCGGATATGTCTGCTTCAGCACAGAATCCAGCATTGACTGCAAATGAAATTCACCATTATACACTGGTGTAACAATAGAAACCTTACCCTTCATAAATTTCATCCTTTTTCTCAGCTTCTAACCCTCCGCTTAGAACACTCTATTTTATCCTTACAATTTTTCGATTTTCTATCCTATATATATAATCACACTCATTCGCTAAACTCATATGATGTGTGGCCATAAGTATCGTTTTCTTCCCCTTCATTTCCCGCATAGAATCTATCACTGCCTTTTCCGTTTCCATATCCAAAGCTGCTGTTGCCTCATCCATCACTAAAAGGTCAAAATCTTTATATAGGGCTCTTGCCAGTGCAATTCTCTGACGCTGTCCCCCTGAAATAGCAGTTCCATTTTCACCAATTAATGTATGAACTCCATTCGGCATCTTAACTACATCCTCCCATATCTGCGCACACTTCAAACATTCTTCTACCTTTTCATCATCTATCTTATCTTCCTCTTCAAAAAAAGCCACATTATCACGAACCGTCTCCCCATTCAGATACACAATCTGCGGAATATAACTCACGATATCTCCCAGGCTGGCTTTACACATACCCTGCAAATCTCTTTGAGATACAATATTATAATCATCATACAAAATATCGCCTGCCTGAGGCTTCAATAAACCTAATATCAAATCCAAAAACGTTGTCTTACCTGCTCCTGACACTCCAACAATAGCAACAGAATGCCCCGTTGGAATGTTTATCCTTGCATCATCAAAAATCTTTGCTCTTTCGTTGTAATTAAAAGTTAAATTTCTAACCATAAGCCCCCTTTGAAATGTCAGTTTCTTTCGTCGTATCTTTTCATTACTCTTTTCCTCCGCTTTCATCTGATCATATCTAAGAAGACATTCTTTTAATACTTCATACGATTTTTTTGAAAACTCAACATGATTCATATCACTTACAATACCATATGCTACCGGTATCATTTTAACCAACACTGTAATATATACTACCATTGACGAAACGATAAATACCAGATTTTCCTGGGGGCTGCACAGAAAAAGAGCAAGTATAATAAACAAAGCTGACATAACCATATTCTGCATAATCATGCTGACAATACTATTTTTATATTGGAAATCTCCTTGCACCTGTGCATACTGCTGACTTATATTTTTATATCTCTGGAGTATTATACCTGAGCTGTTTCCTATTTTCATCTCTTTAAAAATGCCATGTGCAATGGTAACCTGTGCGTTTGCTTTTATTGCATACTTTCTTCTTTTCTCACCATAGGTCTGCATTTGAATACGGTATTGAAAAAACATCACTATAATAAAGAGCAGCAATATAATACAGCTCACGAATCCAACCCATTTTGAAACATAAATCAAAACAATAAAATATTCTATAATAGAAAGAATATTAACCCATATTTCAATACAGGACACGATAATCTCAATACATTTTTCTGTATCATTACGCACCAGCATAAGTGCCTGGACTGCACTTTTTTCATTATGATGTTCTAAATCCTCTTTTATCTGAAGCTCACATATCTTTACCGATAATTTTTGTGCTCCATTATACACAAACCGGCTGGATACCTTGCATTTATATATCTCAAAAAACCCCTTTAATATAGATAAAATTCCCATGAAAAATGTAAATATAATCAGTTCTTCTGAGGCCCTTTTTTCACGCATTACAGTATTAATAATATAAAGAATCACTGAAAAGTTAAAAATATCCATTACAGGACTTAAAAGACTTAAAACAGTTAAAATTTTACAGGTTTTCTTCTCTTCCTCTTCTAAAATTCCTGTCAAAAATTTAAATATTTCTACCATTTTATTTTTCTCCTCAAATCCTGCCTTTAAAAAATCGCCTGCATACCTTTTCTATTACGCTTATTCCGTTTAATATTTTCACAAAAAGCGAGAATGGTATTATTTTATATAATATCATAAATTGCTTCCGGGCTCTCGCTGCACATGTCGGATTCGTCAATCGTGGCTGCAGAATCTCCTCTTTCCTGCATTCAAACCAGAATGTCTGCTCCTTAACCCTCTCCCATATTACTTTTGCTTTTTCTGTGTGGACAATTACCATAGAGGTCCCCAGACCGTCGTCAGCTTCTGGTCTGATATTTTCAATATTCCAAAAATCTCCGATTGTAAAATCGCTGAATCGATCAACTGTACAAAATCTGCAGCTGTGACAAACAGGGCGCAATATGTAATTTCCAAAATACATCTTACAATAAATATTATGGCCAAGCTCACTTACATACTCGGTCCCGCCAGCCACATAAGAGCATGTACGTCCATTATTTCTATTTCTCTTATCGCGGAAACAAAATTGTGTCACCTTGTTTCCATGCCTGCGTCCTAAATACCTGATATAAGCATTCCATACTCCCGGAGATGCCGCTCCGTAACATACTAAATCTACAATAATAAGTGTGCTGTAGGATTCATTTAAAAAAAGTGTTAAAGCCCGTGCCTGACAGGGTGTTCCGCAAAATAAAACCCATTGTTTTCTCCTAAGCTGTTCCTCTATTGTGCAATACACGCCTTCCATATTACTTTGTACATATTTTGATTTCTTTATTTTCTCAAGCTGCCGCATATCCCAGACATCCGTATGTACGACTTCCATTCTCTCATTATATGCAGCGCCGTACACTACGCCTTTTTTCTCAAGGACATACTGGGCCAGTACAGAAAACATTCCTCCAGACGAGCTCGTATATCTGGATGTTTCATCTTTTATCTTCACTCCCAGATACAAATTATCACAGCCCTTTTGATTCTTATCCTTTATAGGGCACACAAGCTCACACTGTCCGCAATCTATACATATCTTTTCATCAATTTGCGGATAGCTAAATCCTTCCTTATCCCGAATCATCTGTATCGCTCCTGCATGACAAATCTCTGCACAAGCGCCGCAGCCGCTGCATTCAGTTTTTTTTACGCATGTCCTCATATTAGTTCCTCATATTAAATTTTACGTTAATTTCTACCATCTGAAATATTTTCCATCAAAAATTTTTTTGACAGGCGAATCTTTTCATCCATCCTTTTTCTCGCTGTAATCCAGTCTATACTTGTATCAATCTTGTTTTCCTTACCATGCTTATATACTCTGCTCTCTAATCCGCATATATGAATAACATTTTCGATTCTGGCATTATAACTGTAGTGCGGAAAGGCTAAAAACTGTTTTTGATAAATAATGCTGAATGCAACGCCGTGAAAGGAATTTGTTACAACATAATCTGCATTATGAATGTATCCTAAAAATTCTGCCGGTCCTGCCGTATCATCCGCAAAAAAATGATCTCCCTTTTCTTTACTGATTCTAAGCTCAACAATTGACAGTTTCTTTTCTTTTGATAACGTCTTAACATAACTGAAAATTTCCGGATTTTTTTCTGTAACGTACACAAGAATATACCCTTTTTTCTCCGGTTTTATTTCTATTGATTCCCAGGACTCCTTTCCAAGTAAAAATACAGGATCTACTACTACTGGTATCTTCCCCTGATAGAATCTCTCCACATAAGAAACTGCTTCTTTTTCACGAAGAGAAATAACATCCACATGCTTTAATAGTTTTGAAAATTTTCGGTTATATCCTTTTTTAAGACTTCCCTTCCCTAAACTGGCTGCATACGCTATTACTCTTTTTTTTCTTTTATTTTTAAAACCTCCAAAATATACCTTCCTAAGACCAAATGTAATATCCGGATTCCAAATCTGGTCGCTTCCAACAATATAATATTGATATGGAAGCTTCCTTAACTGATAAGAAAATAACATTTTCTTATTATCTTTCTCACAAAGATAAGTATTTCTAAAATTTCCCATATTAGCTCTTAATTTAAAGAAATCTTTCCCCATCCGTAAGTGCGACTTCCAACCATGCCAGCCCAGCCATAGGCAGCCTATGATTCCCTTTAATGGGGCATACGGAATCCACCAGTGTCTACCCGTCATATATAAAGGCTCATAGCGGACAATCTCTGTCTCTATTCCATTGCTGCACAAATATTTTTTTAGACCGTATGCCTGCAGCATAGCTCCATAATTATCTGCACAATGAAAGGTTAGAATTCCAGTTCCCGCCTTGTTTTTCATTCGTATTCCTCTCACATCTTTCAATTTTATTTTCCACATTATATATAATATTTTCCTGCAAAGAGAATATAATGGATAACAAAAGAAACAGGAAAAATATAGTACTTTCATATCCCGGCCAACGCACTGGAACAAGGGATGTCTTCCCTCAATGAATGCCTGACTTTTTGTACTTTGACAGCTTTCCTTATCTCCACTCTTTTTAAACTCCGAAAATTTTTTTATTATCTGATGAATAAGCACCCTCTCCCACATTACTGCAAAACGAATATTATTCTTTTTATATTCCTCATCGCGAATAGTCCTGCTGCAATCGAGATATCCCTTCCCTTTTATAACTTTACCTGAATGTATCGCACTGCCGGTATGCATTCTATAATAATACCAATACTTCGTGCAATAAGCTATTCGTACTTGTTTACAAACCAGGCGATACATGAACAACGTATCTTCCCCATTAATCATACCTTCCTGAAAGCGCAGAGCTCCTATAAAATCCTTGTCAAAAAGCCCCCCGACGCACGAACATTCTCGTGTAGAATCTATGTGAAACCATTCTTCAGATTCTTTTTCTGTTATAATCCTCCAATCTGCTTTTTTTTCTAATTTTAAGTCCTTTTTTTTAATACTTTTCATGCGGTATGTCTTTACTTTTTTAAAGTTACACAGCGCCATTTGACAATGACCCTCTTCAACCATTTGTACAAGATTTTCAATCAGATAAGGGTGAATGCTGTCGTCACTATCTAAAAAGAATATATATTTTCCTTCTGCTTCTTCTATTCCAAGATTTCTTGCTGCCGATACACCTCTATGCGTCTGGCAAAAAAGCTTTATACGCTTATCTATACTGCACAAGCTTCTGCAGATTCCTCTGCTGTTATCCTGAGATCCGTCATCAATTATAAGAAGCTCAAAATTTTTATACGTTTGTGACAAGACGGATTCCACACAATCAGCAATATACTGCTCCGCATTATAAACGGGTACAATAACAGAAATTATTTCCTCAGCACTCTCTCCCAATTCTCTAACACCTTCTCCCTGCTAAATCTGCCGGCTGACTCCCTCCCCGCAATTCCCATCTTCCTGCGAAGCTCTGCATCTCTCATAAACACTTCCATCTTTTCAGCGAATTTTTCAATCTCACCAGGTTCTATTAAAAAACCATTCTTTCCATCAGCCACAATCTCCTTCGGTCCTGCCTTACAGTTATAGCTTACAACGGGATTTGAAAAAAACATTGCTTCCAAAAGTACCATTCCAAATCCCTCATCTCTGGAAGGCAATACAAAAAACGCTGCTTCTTTGTAATACCTTTCAATATCCGGAACATTTCCAATCAGCCGTATATGTTTTAGTCCGGCCTTTTTTATCGCTTTTTCTAAGCTTTTCCGTTCTTCACCTTCGCCGGCAATGATAACCTCCCATTTTGGATAGTCATCCTCCAATCTTTTCCAGCTCTGAATTAAGAGGTCGAAGCCCTTTGCTCTTGTAAGCCTTCCGGCTGCAAAAATCATAGGCTGACTTTTACATTCAGCAAAATCCACCCCTTTGGTCTCCCGTTCATAAAGCATATACGGAACCGGGTTATAAATCTGAGTGATTCCACATTTCAATTTCAGATTTTTCTGATAAAACCCCTTATCCTCCTGCGTCAATACAACCAGCTCATCTGCATATCTGCATACCAGTCTCCGGATTATTTTTCTAAGATAATGATTTTTTGAAAAATGATAATAATAATTAAAATGCTCCCAGGAAACCCATCTGAGTCCCTTCATCCGTCTTTTCAGAAATAAAGAATAGCAACCCAGAATAATATCCACATCCACCAAAACCTCTGCCTCTTCTTTCCTCAAGATCTGATTCAGATAACGAAGCCTTCCCATAATTCCGGTTATCCCTGTACCTCGAAACTCCTGCTCTATCCAGTAAAGCTTTATTCCCTCGTCCAAATCAAAAAAGCTTTTCCTTCCCCCCCACAGACTCATAATAAATATAGGAAAACCTCTTTTATACAACCCATTCGCAATAACCGACAGAACTCTTTCTGTCCCCCCGGAATGGCTCATATTTCCGATGAAAAAGCAGACCCTTTTCTTTTTCCTACTGCAGTCTGACCGTTCCAATACGGTATCCATACTGCTCTTCCTCCTCTTCATTTGCCAGCTGGATATGCTCGCCGCTGTCTGGGTCAATCATAGAAAAATATACCCCGTAAGTTCCTCTTTCCAGCTCACTGACCTCTATATCTGTATAAACTGCTAAAGACTTCTCCGAATCCCTTCCTCCTTCCAGCTCATGCACAGACCCTGACAGCTTATAGGACAGAAGTCTTGGCTCCTCCTCATTATAAAAAATCAAGCTTAATTCCGGCTCTTTATATATGGGAGCAAAACCAACATTCTTCATCTCAATATCTACAGAAAGCGCTTCCTTTTGCTCCTTTATCACCGCCTTTTCAATAAGCAGACGATAACCCAGATGCCTTTCAATATAAGAATACCCGTCCATGCCTTCAAAGCATCCTTTTTCTGTAACCGTATCCTGCGCCCATTTGTTCAAAACCTCCTGGTCGTAATCCTTATTCAGATACGTTACATGCATAGCGCGAAGCTCTTCCAGTGCATATTCAAAATCATTATAGGGATTGTCCTTAATTACCTCTCCCCCATTGGGCGTTACAC
>CAOJQZ010000094.1 GCA_948441955.1 uncultured Lachnospiraceae bacterium
CTGGATGTGAAGTTTTATCTTCCGGAGGACGCAGATGACTGGATGCTTGCAGCGGCATGTAATCTTGCTTTTCGGTTTGGAATGGAAACGACAGTTTACGAAGGCGGTCTTCTGGCGCCGGAGGGATATGAAGGGAACGCAGTTGTATTTTCCTGCGCAGAGCAGTCAGAGGTTACATTACAGGAGCATCCGGATTTTGTACAGGTACATATAAATGGAAAAGGACAGCAGCTTTTAGAACTTACCAGCCTTCTATGTGAAAAATTTCCTCTTGCAGATGGTATTTGGAAAAGTTGGAGAGACGTACTGCTGGAATTCACTGATGATTTTGCAATGAAAAGCGGCGATGGACAGCTTGCTTATCTTCATACATTTGAAAAAGAAAAAAATAATAACATTGAGCTCTTTGGAGCTCCGGAGATCAATGAGGAGCAAAAAGGCTATTTTCCGGAGAGAAAAATATACAACTATAAGTCAGGAAGAGAAGTATATAATAAAAGTTATGAGTTTTCCTGGGAAGTTGACATTTTTGAACAGGTTTTAAAAGATGAGATTTATCCGGAGATTGAAAGTGGTGATCGGATAAGGATAGAAGGGGCTGTCAGCGAAGAGTATTACGTGCGGGAAACATTTTCGAAGAAACTAAAGAGGGAACTGAGGGAAAAGGGAGCCGAGGTGGAAGACATTCAGTTGATTTGCGCCTATAAGCAAGGTTATTCCTGGATGGATGAGATTGTAATTCCGGCGGCAGAGGGGCGGACGAAAAAGATTGAGCTATTTTTTAAACCTTTCCTTCCGGAAGGGGAGACAAGATGGCTGGATGAAAATGGTGCAACGCCCTCCTATCACAATCTGGACGCAGATAATCCGGAAAAATGGTATGATCTTCCGATTCGCTATCTTCAGGAGCTGTATCCGATTCAGGATATGCTGAAAGAAAAGCTTTCTGTTCCGGAAGATGAGATTATTTTTCAGGCTTATGAGGGAAAGGAAGATTTGACGTATCTGTGCAGAATGACAGATACGGACGGAACGGTCAGAGAGTTTAAGTATCTTGCATGCTGTTCGGAGAGACCTTATCTGGATGCATATCCTAAGCTTGGGAAAGTGCATCCGGCTACAGGGTATATCCGGGTATGGATAAATGGAACAAGAAGACTGGAACGGAAGCTTCCAACGGATTTAGAACGTATCTGGGATGTTTATCAGAAAGAGGTGCTTCCACAGTGCAGGGAATATATTGAGAAAAAGACGAAGGGAAATGTCTGTCCGGACATGCAGCCTTTTTTTCAGGAACTAACCTTAGAGGTATGGGCAAGCGAGCCGGATTACCGGACAGGAAGCAGAGAGGATCTGATTTCTTCTATGGACGCGTTTCATGAGGATCTGTATTTTGTGGGAAGCGATTACTTTAAAAACTACGGACTTCAGAAGGCCGATACACTTTTTGACGCACCGGGGCTGATTCTTCCCAAGCTGCACGTAAGAGAGGGGGCGCCGACGCTGCGCGTAACCTTGTATGACAGACTGAGGGAAGAGGCATGTATTGTGCGCGGCGGACAGGAGATTTTGAGAGAGAAGGGAAGAGACGCTGTGTCTCTTAAGATTTCCAGGATTTATATGAAGAAAGGAAAGCTGGTTATAGAGATTCCGGTAAAAGGGGTAAAGGAAGAAGTTTTGGATTCTTATGCGAAGCTGTTTTCAGAGAGGGTCCTTTTTGCCGGCAGAGAAATAGATAACTGTTATGAAATTCAGTTTATCGGAGAGGATGGAAATGTGTATAAAGCATTTGTTCCTCCAGAGATTCCGGCTCAGAAAAAGCGTATTACAGAGATTGAACTGCATGAAAGGGAACTGATCGGATATGAGACTTATATGGATATCATAGAGCAGCTAAAATCTGTGGAAGGCATAAAAGTTTTCAGGACTGCGCGTTCCTATCAGGGGCGTGAGCTATATGGCATATGGCTGCTGCCTCCATATCAGGGATATCTTTCCATAACAAAGCGTTTAAGCAGACGCCCCAGTGAGATTATTAATGCAAGGCACCATGCTAATGAGGTGTCCAGTACAAATGCAGCGTTTATTCTTCTTAAGAAGCTCTTAACGGAGGACACTTACAGAGAGCTTCCAGAGAAGCTGAATCTGGTAATCGTGCCTATGGAAAATGTAGACGGAGCCGCCCTGCATTATGAGCTTCAAAAGGAACATCCTTACTGGAAATTTCATGTAGCAAGATTTAATGCGGTAGGGAAAGAATTCTATCATGATCACTTCAGGCAGGACACGATACATAAAGAGGCGATGGGACTTACAAGGCTTTTTGAAAAGTACGTTCCGGATATTATTACAGACAACCACGGGGTTCCAAGTCATGAGTGGGAACAACAGTTTTCAGGGTATACGTCGCCGTCTTATAAGGGTTTCTGGCTTCCAAGATCCTTGCTTTACGGATATTTCTGGTATGTGACAGATTCAGAGTATAAGGACAATTATCTGGTCAACAAAAGGATGGAGGATGTGATTGCCGATAAAATTGCAGAGGATGGGGAGATGACGGCATGGAATAAGGAGTGGAGCGCACAATTTGAAAAGTATGCGCATGCGTGGATGCCGAAACTTTTCCCGGCAGATTATTATAAAAATATGATTAATTACTGGATACCTTTTACATTTGACAGGAACCATCGGTATCCATCCATCCGGTTTCCGTGGATTACGACAGTGGCGTATACAAGTGAGGTGGCGGATGAGACGGCGCAGGGGGAATATTTGAATTTATGTGCGAGAGCACATGTGGCTCATGATGAGGCGGCGATTCAGATGCTTATGGAAGCAAAGCATATACATGTATGTGCTTTCGGGCGCCGGAAAGGACAGATCTTCGCCGAATACCAGCGGCTAAGGCCAATGGCCGTTGGAAATTCGGAAGAAAGATAGATATTTAAATTATATTACCTAAAGGAGGAGAAAAAAATGGAACTTATTAAGTTACTGGGCGTTCTGATTGTAATCGTCGGATTCGCACTCAAGCTGGATTCAATTCTTATTATTTTTCTGGCGCTTATTACAACGGGAATCGTAGGAGGACTTGGAATCGGAGGCCTTCTGGAGACGATCGGAGTAAATTTTGTGGCAAACAGGAGTATGGCAATCTTTATTATGATTCTTTTGATTACCGGTGTTCTGGAGAGAAATGGACTTAGAGAAGCGGCTACAGATTTGATTAAAAAGGTAAAGGGTGCCACTGCGGGCAAAGTTGTTTCTGCGTATGGTATTATGCGGGGCATTTTCGGGGCATTTAACGTAGGCTTCGGCGGTGTTGCCGGATTTGTACGTCCGGTTGTGCTTCCTATGGCAGAGGCGGCTGTGAAGAACCAGGGCCATGAGGCGAAGGAAGAGCATGTGGAAGATATTAAAGGTATGGCTTCTGCAATGGAGAATATCACATGGTTTTTCTGGCAGGTTCTTTTTGTGGGCGGTTCCGGCGGTATACTTGTACAGGGTACACTGGCGTCTCTCGGTTATGAGGTAGAGCTTATCGAGCTTGCTGCGGCAGAGATACCGGTTGCGATATTTGCACTGATTGTCGGTTGTGCAGTGACGCTTGTTAACGACAAGAGACTGACTAAAAAATATTATGGTGAAAACAAGCAGGGGGTGTAGAAGATGGCAAACTTAAAATTTATACAGGTAAATGAAGTATTAGGCGCGAACCTGCTGAATATGGTATGGGTAATTATAGGTCTGATTGCAATCTATGCAGGTATTAAAAACCTTCTGGATAAAGAGAATCCTTCCAGATATGGAACAGCGTTGTTCTGGAGTTCCTTTGGAGTTGTATGTGCGTTTGGCACATGGCTTCCAGCCAAGGTTTCCGGCGTGCTTGTTATTATTATGTGTCTGCCTCCGATTTTTAAAAGGGTGAAGGTAGGAAGAGCGGATACTCCGTCGAGAGAGCATACAATTGAACAGTATAAGAAGGTAGGAATGAAAATATTCTTTCCGGCGGTCTGCGTAGGTATTTTCTCTCTTGTATTTGCATTTTTCAGTAATTTAAGTTCAATGGTTGCGGTTACGCTTGGAGTTTTCCTTGCAATGATTATCCTGATGATATATAATCCAAGTGAGAACAAGCCAGTAGTATTTTTAAAGGAATCAGAGAGATTTCTTTCTATCATGGGTCCGTTATGTATGCTTCCGCAGCTTCTTGGCTGCCTTGGCGGCGTATTTACAGCGGCAGGAGTCGGAGATGTGGTTGCAGGGATCGTAGAGAAGATTGTACCAAAGGGAAATGTAAATGTGGGAATAATCGTATTTGCGATTGGCATGGCTTTATTTACCATGATTATGGGAAATGCGTTTGCAGCCATTACAGTTATTACCGTTGGCATCGGCGGTCCATTCGTTCTTGCATATGGCGCTGACCCGGTTGTGATCGGTATGCTGGCATTGACCTGCGGTTATTGTGGAACGCTTTGCACACCAATGGCAGCGAACTTTAATATTGTTCCGGTTGCAATTCTGAATATGAAGGATCGCTGGGGTGTAATTAAGAAACAACTGCCAGTGGCTGTTATCATGCTGGTATTCCAGATAAGCTACATGATTATTTTTAAATAGTATTATATAGAATATCCGGTGAGGAATGGGGAAAAGATGACGGAGAATATGGAGCGGGGTGCTAGGATTGTAGTAGAAGAATGGCTGGGGGTAAAGCCGTGGGATAAGCTTCTAATTGTTACCACGAAGGAACATCTGGAGGAATCAAGAGCACTTAGAAAATGTGCAGTCAGAAAGGTACATTCTGTAAGCTCTCTTGTTGTTGAGAATACGGGAAAACATGTGGGTGTATTTTTTGATATGAATGAAGAGGTATTTGACCCCTATACTGCAGTGATTGCAGCCACGGAATATTCTCTGGTGACAACAAAGGCGGCCAGACGGGCTATAAAGAAACACAAAAAGTTTCTTTCTCTTCCTCTTTCCACCAATGACGGAAGGTCTATGCTGGAATATGAATTTCTTACGATGGATACAAGGAAGAGCCGTTTGATGGCGAAGCTCATTATGAAATATCTGCGTTATAGTAAGTTTATTCGTGTGACGACGCCTGCGGGAACAGATTTGAGGGTATTTAAGGAGAATCGGAATCCGGGATTTTTTAACGGCGTAGTTAAGGATGGAAAGGGATATTCGTCGGCAAGTATTGAGGTATATGTTCCTATTGAGGAGACAAAGACGACGGGCGTGCTTGTGGTGGATGGTTCTCTGGGGTATATCGGAAAAGCAGAGGAGCCTACAAGAATTATATTTGAAGAAGGCAGGATTACGGAGATTGAAGAGACCTGCACAGGGAAGCGCCTTCGGCATTATATGGAGGACTACAGGGATCCGCGGATTTATGTGGGAGGAGAATTCGGAATCGGTCTGAATACATATTCCAAATGCCTTGGAAACTGCTATATTGAGGATGAGTCAGCCTACGGCACCTTTCATATAGGGCTGGGAAGGAATCTGGCGCTTGGAGGACAGCAAAACGCAAATGGGCATTTTGACCTGGTGGGCCTGGAACCGGATATCTATACGGATAACAGGCAGATTATGCAGCAGGGAAGGATTACGATACCGGAACCTGTAGTGTATTAAAATGTAAATATCTTCCTTTAACAGGAAGAATAAAACAGAGGAGGTAATTATAATTATGAAAGTATTGGTAACAGGCTTTGATCCTTTCGGAGGAGAAACAGTGAATCCTGCTTTTGAGGCAGTAAAACAGCTTCCGGATGAAATTGCAGGGGCAGAGATCATTAAGCTTGAAATTCCCACTGTATTTTCAAAGAGTGGTCCGGCAGTGGAAGAGGGAATCAAAAAATATGAGCCGGATGTAGTCATTAATGTTGGTCAGGCAGGCGGACGTTCCTGCGTGACAATTGAGCAGGTGGCAGTTAATCTGGCAGAAGCCCGCATTCCGGATAATGCCGGAGAGCAGCCTTCTGACGAGCCTCTTCAAAAGGACGGGGCTCCGGCATATTATGCGACCATTCCGGTAAAGGCGATTGTAAAAAATGTCCGCGAGCATGGAATTCCATGCCATATCTCCTATACCGCAGGAACTTATGTATGTAACTGTGTGATGTACAACGTGCTTCATATGGCGGCAGAAAAATATAAAAACATCCGTGCAGGTTTTATTCATGTGCCGTTTGCAGCAGAACAGGCGGTGGAAAAGCCCAACGGGACGCCGTTCATGTCCCTGGAGATGATTGCAGAATCTCTGAAGCATGCGATTGAGGCCACAGTGAAAAATGAAACAGACATTGCGGGAATTATGGGAGAGACACATTAGTTTTATTTTATAATATGTAAAATTCCTCTGTTTACAGAGAGCTTGAATCTGTAGATAGAGGGATTTTCAGGTTTTAAGGGAGGATACGGAATTGGAAAAGAAGAAAGTGATAAAGGAATATATTTATATAACGTCTGGGCTTATGATAGCGGCAGCGGCAATTTATTTTTTTATGATTCCAGGGAATATTGTTATGGGAAGTATTACAGGTCTGGCAATGGTGCTGGTGCATGTAGTTCCGGTTCCCATCTCTGTAATGACTCTTATTTTGAATATTATCTGTCTTGTTCTGGGATACATTCTGATAGGCCGTGAATTTGGGGTAAAGACGATCTATGTTTCTGTACTTCTTCCGTTTATGCTCAATATTTTTGAGCGGATATTTCCGAATCAGCATTCTTTGACAAACGAGATTATTCTGGATGCACTTGCATTTATTATTCTTGTCAGTATCGGACAGGTTATTATGTTCAATCAGAATGCCTCCTCTGGAGGGCTGGATGTGATTGCAAAAATTATGAATAAATATTTTTATCTGGATCTTGGGAAATCGGTTACAATTGCCGGGATGGCAGTTGTATTCAGTTCTCTTTTTTTCTATGATACAGTAACGCTTGTAGTCGGCGCACTTGGGACATATTTTAACGGGATCGTTGTAGATGAATATATAAGTGGATTTTCACGCAAAAAGAAGGTATCTATTCTCTCTAAGAAACATGAAGAGCTTAAGGATTACATCATGAACGACCTAAAGCGAGGGGTTACACTTTATACAGCAAAGGGCGGTTATGATAAAAAAGAGAGAGAAGAGCTTGTTACAATTCTCAATAAAAACGAATATGCGCTCTTAATGAAGCGTATCAGAGATACGGATAAGGAAGCATTTGTTACAGTGGCTACTATAAGCGAGGTAGTTGGTATGTGGAATATGGCGGGAAGAAATAAGTAGGAAATTTTACAACAGCCTGAATACCTGCTCTACAGCCATACGCATATTTTCTTTAGCATTTTCCGGTTTCATTGCGTCATGAAGTGTGGTGGCGCCGCGGACGATAGGAAAGAATGCATCTATTCCGGCTTTATTGCATACAGAAGCATCAGAAGTTACACTTCCTGCAAATGCGATTGTCTTCACTCCATATTTTTTTGCAAGACCGGCAACGCCTGAAGGAACCTTCCCCATAGCAGTCTGGCTGTCTATGCGTCCTTCACCGGTTATGACGATATCTGTGTCAGGCAGCTCTTTTTCCAGTCCGACAGCATCAAGTATAAGAGAGATGCCGGGTGTGATACTGGCATGAAGATAGCTAAGCAGTGCAAAGCCGAGTCC
>CAOJQZ010000095.1 GCA_948441955.1 uncultured Lachnospiraceae bacterium
TTTTGATTCGTCGAACTGGCTTGTCAGCTGCTGCTGTATCAGATCAGCAACAGGGTCCTCGGTTGTGGTGTCAATAACAGATATATTCTGGGGCGGTGTGTTAACAGAAGGTCCGGGGGCAGGCAAGACGGCAGAAGCAGCTGGAGAAGCAGGAGACTCTGTACTGGCATTCGTTTCCCCGGCTGTTTCCTGTTGACCCTCATGTCCGGCAATAAGATTTAATACATGTGCTGTTTTATTGCTTTTCCTTGCCATTTATCTTACCTCCTGAACCTTTTCTTTTGACGTCATGTTTATTACCTCCTGAAGAAAATTTCGGTAATCCTCGGAAGGCTTGGCAGACGGGGAATGATCAAAGATACTAAGTCCATGTGCCGGAGCTTCCGCCACAGACACACTGGTTCTGATCTGGTTGTTAAATACGCAGGTTCCCATCTGGGAAGCTACATTTTCCGCCATTTCCTTTACCTCCCGGGCAAGCAAGGTCCGCCTGTTAAATTTTGTGAGGATAATTCCCAGAACATTCAGGTTTGGGTTCACACTTTCCCGGACGGAATCAATCGTTTCTTTTAACTGTGTCACTCCTAAAAGGCTTAAAATCTCAGGAGCCATAGGTATAATCAGGTGATTTGCAACAGCGTACGCATTGACTGTAAGAATATTCAGGGCAGGCGGAGTATCGATAATAATATAATCATAATTATCAATGACAGGCGCCAATGCCTTTTTCAGTAAAAGCTCTCTGCCGGCAGAGGTAAATTCAATTTCTGCGCTGCTCAGCAGGATATTCGATGTAATGACGTCACAATAATCTGTAAGCTGGATAGCTTCCTGGATAGGAACTTGTCCGGTGAGCACATCATGGACGGTCCTGCACTCTTCGATATTGAGTCCCAGGCTGAATCCCAGGCTTCCCTGAGGATCCAGATCAATTGCCAGTACTTTTTTATCATAAAAAGAAGCCAGACCGGCAGCCAAGGCGCTGGATGTGGTGGTCTTGCCGACGCCGCCTTTCTGGTTGGTAAGTGCTATTACAGTAGCCAAAATAATTCCTCCATTCATAATTAAAATCAAGATTTAACTATTATTTAAAGTATACTATATGCCGATAAATAAGTACAGAATAAATTTTAATTTGTAAAAATGCGGCGTATTGTGCCGCGAGATTAAGAATAAAAAGGAGAGATTGATATGTCAACAATAGGCGGATTAACCGGATCAACTACCAGCAACATCAGGGGATATGGCGGATTGGCCAGCGGGATGGACAGAGATTCCCTGATCGAAGGTATGACGTATGGCACTACAAGTAAGATTACAAAGCAGCAGCAGAAAAAGCAGCAGCTTGAGTGGAAGCAGTCGGCAGTTCAGAGCATTACGAATCAGATGATCGCATTTGCAAATAAATATACGTCTTCATGGAGCTCATCCACAAACCTATTCAGCTCCGTTCTTTGGGGACGCAATAAGATTACAACGACCGGAACTAACAGTAAATTTGTATCCGTATCCGGCAATGCCAGCTCGGCGGACGCTATTACGATTATGGGTGTAAAGCAGCTTGCACAGAAGGCGAAATGGACCTCGTCAGGGCAGGTTTCCGATCAGACGCTGTCTACAGGAAAGATCGATACCAATGCGAATTATGATATCAAGAATCTGATCGGTACGGACATTGAATTCAAGATTGGCAGGGACACGGATACCGCTTCTGCTCCTACCTATACGCTGAAGCTGCAGACAGAAAAAAAGAACGATGACGGTTCTGTTACAGTGTATGATTATAGCAATAAAACTACAGCTCTTACTTCCATCCGGGCGCAACTTGCAGACGTGGATATAGGAAACGGAAAGAGGCTTGCAGACGTTGTTCAGGTAACAATGGAAGGCGGTAAAATCGGCTTCAGTAAGAAAAACACCAGCGATGCGGTTTCCATTTCCGGCGGAAGCGCGCTGTCATATCTGGGCTTTAAGGAGAACGAGTACGAACTTGACGGCACGGCTAAAGTAGGCGAAGAAGATATGAATATCGTCGAGGAAGTAAATTTTGATAAAAAGATAGCAGGCAAGAAGCTGACATTTTCTTACAATGGTAAGAATAAAGACGTTGTTATGCCGGGGGAGGAAGAGCTGAGTGCAGCGACGACGGAGGCGGAAAAGCTTAATGTAATTAAGAAGTCCCTGCAGGATCAGCTGGACAGCGCGTTTGGAAAGGGAAGAATTCTGGTTGATACAGAAGGCGATAAGATTACCTTTAGGACTATGGACCCCGCGAAATATAACAAGCTGACTGACGCAGAGAAGCAGGATCCCGCGAAAGTGAAAGAAGCTCAGGACACAACCTCTACGTTTTCGCTTGCATCGGGCAACGAGGATGTGAAGGAAGCGCTGGGGCTTTCTACAGGTATGTCAAACCGTCTGGATATGAATAAAAAGCTTCTGGCTGACGGAGAGGCAGAGAAAAAAATAAAAATCAATAATGAAGAGATTACAATTACAAACACGGATACTGTAAGGTCATTGATGGATAAGATCAATGCAAGCGGCGCCAATATATCCATAAGCTATCAGACGGTTGCGGATAAATTTACAATTTCCTCCAAGGAGGACGGAGCCAGCGGTTCCTTTGAGATAACCGGCGACACAGACTTTTTGAACAAGATTTTCGGAACAAAGGATGCAGACGGGAATTTTGACGCTATAAAGGGCGAGGGTCAGGATGCAGTCGTTGCTGTTAAATATGCAGGTTCTGATGAAGTAGTTGAGTTGATTCGTGATACGAACGCTTTCACGGTAGACGGCCTTACGATTAATGTGAAAGGTCAGTTTGGTTACAAGGACGGTCAGGTTATTACGGATGATCCGGATTCGGTTGTCGGAATCGACGCGCAGGTGGATGCAGATTCTATCGTGGATGCAGTTAAGAACATGGTAGAAGAGTATAATAAAATTATTGAAACTGTCAATAAGGAATTGACGACGAGGCCGGACCGTGATTATGTACCGCTTACCAGCGAACAGAAGAAAGAACTGTCAGAGGATGAAATTAAGCTCTATGAAGAAAAAGCGAAACAGGGTCTCCTGTTTGCTGACAGCGACCTGAGAACACTGAGCAGTGATCTGCGGTTTATCATTGGCGGAGGAATTGCGCAGGAACTGTCAGAAATGGGTATTTCCGTATCCGGTACATACTCGGATAACGGGAAGCTTACTTTTGACGAATCTAAGTTCCGCGCAGCCCTTGCAAATGATCCGGAACGCGTACAGGAGCTTTTTACAAATTCTGCAGTACAGAATGGAAACGGCAACGGGACGACACCGGGAGTTGCCTCGGCTCTTAGAAATGTAATGGATAAATATGTAAATACAATGGGTTCCTGGGATACCAAAGGTATTCTGGTTCGTAAGGCAGGTACGGAAAGCTCGCCGCTCAGCCTTACAGAGAACTATATGTATAAGCAGATTGCAGAATATAATAAGCAGATTGCAAAGCTTCAGACCCTTCTTCAATCTGAAAGAGACCGTTACATCCAGCAGTTTACAAGTCTGGAAACATTGATTTCACAGATGAACAGCCAGAGCAGCTATCTGAGCCAGATTGGCGGTTACTAAACCGAAAAAGGGGATAAGTATGTATCAGAATGGATATGAACAGTACAAGATGCAGTCTGTAAATACAATGACGCGTGGGGAGATGCTCTTACTTCTCTATGACGAACTGATCAAACGTCTGACACGGGCGCAGCTGGCGTTGGAGGAAGGAGATTATGAACTGTTTGACAGGGCGGTTCAGAGATCCAAGGACATTATACACTATCTGGATAAGACTTTGAATATGGAATATCAGATTAGTCATGAGCTGCGGAGGATGTATGAGTTTTTCCTTTATGAGCTCAGCAGGCTGCAGGCTGGAAGAAACGGCGCTGTAATCCAGGAGCTGAAACCCCTTGTTATAGAGCTGCGTGATGCGTTCAGGGAAGCAAGTAAAACAGCGGCTGTATAATCGGGAGGCTATATGGAAAATAAAAAGGAATTATTAACAGAAATTCTAAAACGTGTCCAGCGTAATTATGTACGTGTTATAGAGATTGAACGTCTGACCAGAGAACTGGGGGATGCTTTATCGAGGAACGATCAGGAATCTGCGCAGCTGCTTGTGAAGATGCGGCAGGGAGAGATGGACCAGGTTGCTGAAAACAGGCAGGAAGTTCAGATGCTTCTTCAGACAGCGGAGGCCGGAGAGCGTGAAAAGCTAAAGGGGTGGCTGAATGGAAGCGGTAAGGAGCAGCCTGAAAGCTTTGAAGCGAAAAAGATTATGGAAGTCAGCGGAATGCTTACACAGATTTTGAATCGTACGATTAGCGTTGATAAGGCAATTAATAAAAAGATTGCCGGAAAAGATTCGTTTTATCAATAGGAAATAAGTAATAAAACAGGGACCTACAGCATAATTAAGAGCTGCAGGTCCCTGTTATGTGGAGAAAACATTACTTTGGCGTGATGCTCCAGAGGGGGCCTCCGCCTCTGGAACCATAGAGAAGTTCATCAAGTACAATCTGGGCATCCCAGGGTGTCTGGGTATTTTCCAGACTGGCAGGGTCGGCAACAGATATTTTGTCTCCTGACCAATAGTCCGAAAGAATAATAAAATGTCCGGAAGTAGTAAAATGTCCTGGTCCCATCAGAGCAACAAGGATATGACCGCTTTTGAGTTCTGAGATAATGCCTTCTTTTGTGAAATCCTGGAAGGACTCGGCATGGAAACCAAAAGCAGCGGCGCCTTCCAGAATGAAGTCATGCTTTGTGCCGGAGCCTGCCGCCCAGTAATTATTAGATGCGGCCCATTCTGCCATTTCAGAAGGCAGGCTGGTCTGATCTGTAAAACTGGAGACCAGCATAGCAAGCACGGTAGGGCCGCAGCCATAGCTAGTAATGGGATCCTGTCCGCCGTAAAGGGCATCGGCCCATCGCACATCATGCTGATTATAATATGTAAGCAGTCCTATGCTGCTTGGAAGTGAAAGTGTATACACTCCGTCAGTGAGAACGGGAGTTTCTTCCGGCGCCGGCGCGGCATCAGAAGGTATATTTGTCTCGGCTGGGCCGGCGCCGGCATCTGAGGTCAAATCCATCCGGGAAAAAGGAGCGTACCACAAAATGGTTATTATAAGTATACCGCAGAGCAGTTTCTTTTTCATAAACTTTCTCCTTGTTAAGAGGATTTATATTGACTGTTTTAATTTAAACAAGTATAGTATACAATATAACTATCGGAAATTGGTGAAAAAAATTAAGGTAGGAAATTATGGCACAAATTATTTTTGATCATGTGACAAAAAAATTCCGAGATGTAATAGCGTTGAACGACGTTTCTTTTGAGATAGAAAAAGGAGAATTTGTATTTATAATAGGAAAAAGCGGAGCAGGGAAAAGTACTTTGCTTGATCTTATATTAAAGCAGCAGGAAGTGACTTCAGGAAAAATCACTGTCGGGGGCAGAAGAGTCGATCTTATGAAGAGAGCGAAGGTGCCGGCACACAGACGCAGGCTGGGATTTATCTCACCGGAGGTGGGACTGCTTAAGGATCGCTCGGTGTATGATAATATTATGCTTGCGATTCTGGCAACCGGAAATTCTACCCAGCGCATGCGGGCGACCATTATGAAAATGCTTGGCCTTGTGGGTATTGCCCAGAAGTTTCAGGCATATCCGGATGAACTGTCCGGAGGCGAGCGAGCGAGAGTACTTGTGGCAAGGGCATTGTCTGTGGGGCCCGAAATACTTATTGCAGATGAGCCTACAGCAAATCTTGACGCAGATTCTGCATGGGATCTGATGCAGCTTCTGGGAGAGCTTAATTATCAGGGAATAACAGTGCTTGTAGCAAGCCATGCCAGAGAGCTTGTTACGATTATGAGAAAAAGATGTATTACATTAGTTGCGGGAACCCTTGTAGCGGATGAAAAAAATTCCATATATAATCCGAAAGCAACAGATATTTTTGAAGAAAGAAGAGTTTTGCGCGAGATAAAAAGAAAAAGATAGAAAATATATTATATTTAAAGAGGAATATCCGATATATTAATAGTAAGTATGATTTTTAGAGAGCTGGAGGGAGGGGGGACTATTAACTATGAAGCAAGATATATGTTAATATTACTGACAGCTATCATTAATCAGACAACGGTTCCTATAATAAAAAAACATATAAACTGGGAAACGATTCTAAAGAGTTCGGATTTCCAGAATATTATTAATTTGATCTATCCTGCAATGCTGGGGATAGAAAAGGATATGTCGGAGGACTGTCGGCTTGAGTTTTATCAGAAATATAAAAAGGAGCTTCTTTTGCAGGAATCATTTAAAAAAGCGGAGGAAGTGATCAAATGGCAGCTGGAAAGACATAAAATTGACGCCTTGTTTTTGAGAGGCACAGGTTTGGAAGAGAGGTTATATGCTAAGCCGGAAATGGCTTATGTTGGACAGATAGAGATTCTTGTAGAGAAGAAAAAACTCCCTCAGATATATAGAATTATGAGGGATATGGATTATGAACAGCAGGAGGACCGACTGGGTAATGGAACAGTGTATACGAGAGTACCGGGGATCCGGATAGTTTTCTATGATACAGTACCGATTGAAAATACAGCAGTAAAACGGTATTTTTCCGGGCCTGTCAGAAAATATGGACATATTGAAAAATATCGCTACATACATTTATTGTCTAAGGAGGAGGAGTATTTATACCGTGTCGGAAGATTGGTGGAGTCATATGTCACGGGAATGTTGAAGGTAAGGGAGGTTTTAGATTTTTGGCAGTTTCAGAAACTCCTTGACGAGAATTTCCGTTGGAAGGTGACGGCGGAGCTTGTGGAGAGAGCAAAATGGCAGGATTTTATCCAGCAGATGATGGTGCTCGCCACACTTTGGTTTGAGGATGGTGTGAGACAACAGTATGGTCTTGCACTGGAGTTGGAGGAATATATTATTTCCCGCGGGCAGGATAACGAGCACCTTGATAAGGCGCTTTTGCCGCATGAGAAAGCGAGATTGGATTTTTACTGGCGTGACCGTGAGGGGGAATGGGCCGTACGTAAGAGGGAGTGGTTTTTTCCTCCGAGGGAATATATGTTCCAGTTCTTTCCCATACTGGGGAGGTATCCCTTTTTACTTGTTTTCTGTTGGATGATCCGGAATATCAGGTTCTTAAAAATTGTATGTTCTAACAAGTGCAAACAGATATGGATACATGTGAGCGCCAAAATGCTGGACATAAAAGAAAAACTTAAAGAACGGATAAAAAGAAAGACGGAAGAAGAAACAGAGGACGATATACATATTATAACTAATAAAGAGACAGAAGGAGAGAAAGACGATGAAAAAGTTGAAAATCAGGAGTAAATTATTGTTATCCTTTGGAGTTGTTTTAATTTTGACAGTTATTATTGCTGTTTATTCAATTCTTCAGCTTCAGAAGGCAAATAATAACCTGAATGATTTCATGGAAGGTGCGGTGGCAGCAGATGATGCAGTAAAGGCAAGCCGTATAGCTACATTTATAGCAGCAAAGGATATTCGTGATATGGTGATTCAGGGTAAGACGGACGCTGCGATGAAGCAGGAGATTGATGAAAATATAGAAACAATCCGTGCGAACAT
>CAOJQZ010000096.1 GCA_948441955.1 uncultured Lachnospiraceae bacterium
CTGATAAAAGGCTTAAGGTAAGTCCGTCTTCTATAACAAGCCGGGAATATTTCCCGGATGTAAGCTCACAGATAATCTCCGACACACGGTCGTTTAGATTTCCTTTAAGCTTCTGCTGAAACTCCTCTGACAGCTCCTCAAGCCTCTCATACGCAAGCGTAACAGCCTTCCTCTTTGTTTCATATTTCTTGTGCTCGTCTGTAAGCTCGTCTAATTCCTCAAGGGCTTCCTTAAGATTATCATACTGCACCTGCTTTTCACGGAGGTCCTCCGCATTACGTTCAAATTCCCAGATAAGCCTTTCGTCCGGAATTTTTTCCTCCTCAGGCGTAATTTCCTCGAGAATCAACTCCGGCTCTGTCTTTATCTGTTTTTTTGCGATCTTCATCCGATTCCATATATAGATCAGCCCGCAGAGGAACAAAACGATGGTTACAAATGCATTCCAGGGCCTTGGTATGAACAAAAATGAAAGAATGAGAACCGCAACAAAAATAAGAATTTCCAGAGGATGCACCCTCCACTTTGGCGGCCGAAGCTCATCCAACATCCGCTGCTTTCCCTCCAAATCCTCCTGCTCTTTCTTCTTCCGCTCCCTCCTGTTTACAATTTCCTCTTCCAGCCGCCCCTGTTCCTCCGCGGCCCTATGAATGTCCCGCCAGATATAAGAAAGCTCCTGCTCCAGCCGATCACGCTTCTCTTGTTTCTTCCGCATCTCCTCCCGTATAGCCTTTTCGATTTCCTTTCTTGTATTCGCCAGGTTACCAAGCGCGGCATCCAGATCCAGATCACTATCGCCGGCTACATAATAGCTGGCCGCAAAATTACGAAGCTCTGCTGCCAGAGAATTTCCCGGCTGTACCTTAAGCTGTGCAACTGAAACCGTATTATCATATCCGGCAGCGGTGAGACCGTCTAAAAGCACATCCAAATCCCCATCTGCCGCACTTAGACTTTCCCCGTCCTCCCGGCAGACAATTTGCACCTTTTTTCCATATCTGTCAAAATTTCTTTCTATTAAAAAATGCCGTCCCCCAGCCTCAAGTACAAGTTTCCCCGAGTAGTAATTGGGATTCTCCCACGGCTCATACCTGGAAAACGAGTCTCCGTTTGCCGCCCGTCCCCGGCCTCGTTCCATCCCGAACAGCATCCCTTTAATAAATGCATGAATTGTCGATTTTCCAGATTCATTTTCTCCATATAAAATCTGTATTCCTTCTGTCAGAACAATATGCTTATCCGAAAATTTTCCGAAATTTTTAAGCAGTAACTCACATATTTTCATATTAACCCCTTCTCGTTTCCATCAGCGCATGTACGCCCTCGCACAATGCCTGATATTCCATGCTGTCTTTCTCACTTCCGGAAAAACTTTCAATAAACTGTCCAAGAATATTTTCCCGGTTCTGCTCTTTAAGCTTCGAAAATTGATAGGCATAGGTTGTATTATCAATGACCTCTATAATGTTTCCAAAGTTATCAAGGCTCTCTGTGTCAAACATAATTTCCGGATCTCTATGGCCTGTCAGAATAATCTTATAAATATGCTGCACGCCCTTTTCCTCAATTCTCTTTCTCATCTTCTCCTTAATCCCATGTCCCGTCATACCGCCTGTGACCGGAACCGTAAGATGAATATACTCTCTTAGCGCCGCAGGTACAAATACCGTCCGCACACCCTCCTCTGTAATCTCTCCGGAAATATACCCGTGCATTCCTATATCATTCTTATCAACAGGCTCCAATGCGCCCGCATATGCCGCCCTTTCGGGATAAAGCTGCTGGGGCTTATGAATATGCCCCAGTGCAATATAATCATATCCAAGTTCAAGAAGCTCCTCTTTCTTCATCGGAACATGCTTCTCGTCCCCTCCATGGACAAGAAGTATTTCCCGGGACTGTTTGCCCTGAGCAAAGGCTCCTTTACAGCATTCCTCCGTAATTTCTCTTGAAGAATAGCTGAAACCATATACTGCAACGGAATACTCCGGAAATTCCACGCAGGAAAGATCCGGAGAAAGTATCATATGTACATTTTTCTCCCACTCAAAGCTGAGGTAATAGGAATCCCTTTTAAGATAATCATGATTTCCTGCAATCATAACCACCTCTGTCACAGTAAGTCTTCCAAACATATAGTTAAGCTCCTTAAGCTCACGTTTTAAGGGCTGTCTGTGAAATAAATCTCCTGCAATCAACAGAAGCTCTGTCTTCTGCTCCTCACATATAGAAAGAATCTTCTCCAGACTATCCCATATTTCCTTTTCTCTTTTTCCCCTGCGTGCGCTTCCGCTGTCCGGATCTGCCCCCAAATGCACGTCTGCGATGTGTATGAATCTCATTTGTCTGCTCCTCTTTCTTCTCGTCTTTAGACGGCAGTATTACAATGAACTGCGTCCTGTTATCATCACTCTTCGCACGAATCTGCCCGCCATGTATCTCTACGATTTCCTTGGCAATGGCAAGTCCAAGTCCGGCGCCTCCGGTTCCGCTTGACCTTGAATTATCCACCCGGTAGAACTTCTCAAATATCGTCTGCAGCATATCTCCCGGAATTTTATCACCCCGGTTTGTAAAGGTAATCTCAATGTCATTTTTCTTCATCTGGGCGCCTATCGCAATTTTTGTATCTTCATAGCAATAGGCAATTGCATTCCGAAGTATATTGTCAAACACTCTGGCAAGCTTGTCCGGATCGCCATATACTGCCAGGTTTTCCTCAACATTCACCTCACAGGAAAGATTTTTTCCCTGAAGTACCCCATACAGCTCATCCGCAAGCTGCTCAAGCATCATAGACAGATTGATTTCCACCGGATTAAGCTCTATATTCTGTAGATTATACCTGGTAATGTCAAAAAACTCATTGATCAGCTCTCCGAGACGCAGAGATTTTTCAAATGCAATACGGGTGTACTTCTCCCGCTCCTCCTTCGGCATATCGGGATGACCCTCAAGCATACTTAAGTATGCCACGATAGAGGTAAGAGGCGTCTTCAAATCATGGGCAAGAAACAAAACCAGATCATTTTTCCTCTTCTCACCTTCTATTGAGTCAAGCTCCTGACGCTTCAAGGTTGCTTTAATCTCATTCAGCCGGATTTCTATGGGCTTAAGCTCCGTAATCAGCCGAATCGGTTCTGTGGAATCTGAGACAATATTTTCAATACCATTTTCCACTTGATCCAAATAAGCTGTCATTTTCGTAAGGGCCACATAAAAAAACAAGGCAAACAAAAGCAGGAAACCAACAATCATAAAAAAAGTCTTATTATTTCCGATAAGTCTCCAGTAAAGCTCAATCGCCGCCTCTTCCCGCATATGCAGAGAAACAAGCAGTTCCACAAATGTTTCCGCAAAGCTGTCGTTATACACGCCGTCAATAACATAATTCAGCAAAAAACCGCCGACAAACACTGTCAGCGCTGTGACAAGCACTGTCTGCAGTAAAATGCTGAATTTTAATTTACGATAATTATTCTTCAACCTTATAACCTACTCCCCATACTGTTTTAATAAAATCTGATTTTCCGGTAGGTCCATTCATTTTCTCCCGCAGATGCCGGATATGCACCATCACAGTATTGTTACTGTTCTTGTAATATTTTTCACTCCACACCCTCTCGAATAATTCCTCAGAACTTATAACCTTTCCTCTGTTTTCACAAAGAAGCCAGAGTATATCAAACTCAATGGGCGTAAGTGTAAGCGGCACTTCATTATAAACACACTCATGGGAATTCCGATCCAGAAAAAGCCCTCCAAAATCAATAATATTCCCCCCGTCCTTCGTACCGTCATTATATTGTGTAGAACGCCTGATCTGAGCCTTCACCCGGGCAACAAGCTCAAGAGGATTGAATGGTTTGGGAATATAATCATCCGCTCCCAGCGTAAGCCCTGTAATCTTATCAATATATTCTGTTTTCGCTGTCAGCATGATTACCGGAAATGTATACTTTTCCCTGATCTGCTTTAATATCTGAAATCCATCTACATCCGGAAGCATAATATCCAGAATTGCCAGATCAATCCTTGTATTACGAATACATTTAAGCGCTTCTTCTCCGGTATAAAATTTCAGTACATTATACTGGTCATTCTGGAGATACAGCTCGATAACATCCGCAATCTCCTTCTCATCGTCAACAACAAGAATATTCATACCGTTCCTCCTATGTTGGGGACGTAGTAAAATTAATTTTACTACGTCCCAGATTGAAAATACCCTGTCCCTAATTCATTAAAGCTCGCAGTTATTCACCGTACGCGGGAATGGTACAACGTCCCTGATATTACTCATTCCTGTAAGATACATAATGCATCTTTCAAATCCAAGGCCAAATCCTGCATGTCTGGTTGAACCGTACTTCCTGAGATCCATATAAAAGCCATAATCTTCATCCTTAAGCCCCAGCTCCTGCATCCTTGCATGAAGCTTTTCGAAATCGTCCTCTCTCTGGCTTCCGCCTATAATTTCTCCAATCCCCGGAACAAGGCAGTCCACTGCGGCAACTGTCCTGCTGTCCTCATTCTGCTTCATATAAAACGCTTTAATATCCTTCGGATAATCTGTTACAAATACCGGACGCTTATAAATTTCCTCTGTCAGGTACCGCTCATGCTCTGTCTGCAGATCCGTTCCCCAGGAAACCTTATATTCAAATTTCTCATTATTCTTTTCCAAAATCTCAATAGCCTCAGTATAGGTAATTCTGGCAAAATCCGAGGTGACCACATTGTTCAATCTGTCAAGAAGTCCCTTATCCACAAAGGAATTGAAGAAATTCATCTCTTCGGGCGCATGCTCCAGTACATAATTAATAACATATTTAAGCATTGCCTCTGCAATATCCATGTCATCCTCCAGATCTGCAAAGGCCATCTCGGGTTCTATCATCCAAAACTCTGCCGCATGCCTGGTGGTATTGGAATTTTCTGCACGGAAGGTGGGCCCGAAGGTATAGATATTCTTAAACGCCTGGGCATACGTTTCCCCGTTTAGCTGTCCGCTCACCGTAAGACTTGTCTCCCTGCCGAAGAAATCCTCAGAATAATCCACCCCTCCTTCCTCATTACGCGGAATATTTTCCATATCCATCGTAGTCACCCGGAACATCTCGCCTGCGCCCTCGCAGTCACTTCCGGTAATGATCGGAGTATGCACATAGACAAAATCCCTCTCCTGGAAAAACTTATGAAGAGCATACGCTGTCAATGAACGCACACGAAACACAGCCTGAAATGTATTCGTCCTGGGCCGCAGATGCGAAATCGTCCGCAGATATTCGAAGCTGTGACGCTTCTTCTGAAGCGGGTAATCCGGCGCTGATGCTCCCTCAATCGTAATCTCCTCCGCCTGTATCTCAAAAGGCTGCTTTGCCTGGGGTGTCGCCACCAGCATACCCGTAACAATAATAGCCGCTCCTACATTCAGTTTGGAAATATCCTCAAAATTTTCCATTGTATCATGATACACAATCTGAAGAGGTTCAAAAAATGTTCCGTCATTTACTACAATAAACCCAAAGGCCTTCGAATCACGGATACTGCGGACCCAGCCTCCTACGGTAACCTCCTTGTCAAGATAATCCTGTCTGTTTTTGTATAAATCCCTGATATTAATCAAATCCATATTCCCATACTCCTTTTCGCTTTATTCCGGTTCATAACCCACATGTGAACATTTTACCATACTTTATCAAATTTTAAAAGGCACGGTAAGTTCCTTCACAGAATTAATTTGTCCTCCTTATTGCAACTTCTTTCAAACCACATTATAATTAAAAAAAGAAGATAATGGAGAAAATAATTATGAGAAAAATAACACTTGGAAAAACCAATATTACAGTAAACAAAAATGGTTTCGGCGCACTTCCCATTCAGCGTATTTCAAAAAAGGATGCCGTTTATCTGCTTCACAAAGCCTATGACCAAGGTATTAACTTTTACGACACAGCCAGATCCTATACTGACAGTGAAGAAAAATTAGGAGCCGCATTCGAAGGAAAACGGGACGGCATCTATCTCGCCTCCAAAACCGGTGCAAAAAACCCCGAGGACTTTATGCGTGATCTCGAAACTACTCTTCGGAACCTGAAAACCGATCATTTGGACATCTACCAGTTTCATAACATTTCCTTCTGTCCGAAACCAGACGACGGAAGCGGACTTTATGAAGCCATGCTGAAAGCGAAAGAGCAGGGGAAAATTAAGCATATCGCGATTACCAATCATCGCCTGTCCGTTGCAAACGAAGCCATCGACAGCGGGCTTTATGATACCCTGCAGTTCCCTTTCAGCTACCTTTCTTCAGAACAGGAACTAAAATTAGTTGAAAAATGTAAAGAATCCGGCATGGGCTTTATTGCTATGAAAGCTCTTGCTGGAGGTCTTATTAATAATTCTGCCGCTGCCTATGCCTATATGCTTCCATTTGAAAATGTTCTTCCCATCTGGGGCATTCAGAGAGAAAAAGAGCTGGATGAATTCCTTTCTTACCAGGAAAACGAGCCTGTTTTAGAAGGACAGCTGGATGAAGTTATCCGCCATGACCTTGATGAGCTGAAAGGAGAATTCTGCCGCGGCTGCGGATACTGTATGCCATGTCCGGCAGATATTGAGATCAATAACTGTGCAAGGATGTCCCTCCTTATCCGTCGGGCTCCTTCTGCCGCACAGCTGACCGAGGAAACACAGGCAAAAATGAAAAAGATAGAAAATTGCCTGCGCTGCGGAAAATGCAGGGAAAAATGTCCCTACGGTCTGGACACCCCTTCCCTCCTTGAAAAGAATTATGCGGACTACAAAGAAATACTTGCAGGAAAAGAATATTAATCTCTCCATAAAAGAACCGGCAGCTTTGAGAGCTGCCGGCTCTTCATTACTTATAACTGTCCGTCGCTTCCTACTGTATCGTTTGTATACAGCTCGGAAAGCCTGTCTTCCAAATCCTTCTCCTGCTTTTTCATATCATGGTGTTTCCATGCAAATAATGCGATAACAACAATCAGTATTATCACTGCCGGAAGATCCCACCAGCAAAAGCCGAATACAGTATGTTCAAATATATATGACATAATCTCTCCTCCTCTTGTTGTTATGCTCTCACGGATTTCCCTTCTGCTTCCTTACCAAGAGCTTCAAGCTTCTCTTTTCTTGCTTCCTCGAAGCTGTTCTCCCTCTTCTTCTGGTTCCGGCTGTGCACGATCAGAACGATAACCAATATCACCGTTACCAGAAGCGCCGGCAGATCCCAGAAGTGTACGCCTATGCTGTTATGTACAAATTCATAAAAATTATACAACATATGATTGCCTCCTTCTCTCACACCTTATAAACTCATGTTTGTCTTGTCATCTGCCAAGCCCAGTTTTCTCTTTACTACCTCAGTCTCAAGCTCATCTGTGAGCTCAGCGATTCTTGTCTGCCGTTTCTTCATACTGCTCATATAGAATGCAAATATAATAAGTGCAGTCAGCATAAGCAGGAAATGTAAGAGACAGCAATGATGCTCATCGAGTTCTCT
>CAOJQZ010000097.1 GCA_948441955.1 uncultured Lachnospiraceae bacterium
AAGTATATCCGATAATAATAACAGGAAAATAATAAAGAGCGGGAAGCGGTGACACATTATGAAAATATATGGAGATTATACATTTCTTCTGGACAAATTGCATGTCTGGAATTTTTCCCAGATAAAAATTGCGGATAACGGCACGAAGATCGTACAGTTTGCGGATGCATTTCTTGAGGAGCAAAGAGCGGCTTCTCAGGATAAGGTGCAGATTTCCCAGGAGGGAATGGATTATTTAAGAGACAGCTTATCGGATTTAAGCGGTGCGGGCGACAAGAAGCCCTATGACGAGAATACGCTGCAGACGATGACGGCAGGCAGTGATTTATCCCTGACGGACGGATTCTTCAGGACATACATATTGCAGCGTCTGGACAGCGAGGGCGCAAACGGAGTGAGTGCGAAGCTTTACGGCGGTATGATGAGCCGTTATGAAAAGGAAATGTCCGGAAAGGATGCGGGCGAGCTGTCAAGCCATGCAGAAAGTCTTGCGAGGGCCTATGCAGATATGAAAAAGAGTATTATAGAAGAGTATGAGAACGGCACGAGAGAGGTGTGGACGCTGGATAAAAGTACTGGCGAGGACTTCAGCGGCGTTGAATTCGAGATAGACGGAAGCGCTGTGCGTTATCGAAGGCTTTCCAAAGAAGAGGAGCTTGAAAATCTGGATAAGGCATTCGATCAGCTTACGAAGGACGTTGCGGAAGAGTTTGCTAAAATTAAGGCCGAAGAGGAGAACATGTCAGATGAAGAAAAGGAATTCTGGCAGCTGTCCCGCTGGCTGGACGGACTGATTAAGGAGATAAATCATTATCTTGATCTTATAGCCAAAGAGGAGGCCCTTAAGAATAAGGAAGAGCCGATGGATATAGGCGCGCGGCTGG
Organism: uncultured Lachnospiraceae bacterium; assembly: GCA_948441955.1. GTDB lineage: Bacteria > Bacillota > Clostridia > Lachnospirales > Lachnospiraceae > CAPEBR01. The sequence continues at coordinate 885 of CAOJQZ010000097.1, forward strand.
CGGTGGAGATGCAGAACCACGGCGCTGAAACCGCAGCCAGGGGAAAGCAGCAGGCACAATATGAGAATTACCGGAAGATCAGCAGGATGGCGTCGGATGTGCAGACACTTCTTGGAAATATCAGGGCGTGAAAGGCTGACTTTTGACCGGGCCGGATGTTATATAACTACAATGCTTTTTAAAGAAGAAAAAGGAGGATAACTTTATGAGTAAATATGCAGGAACACAGACAGAAAAAAACCTTGAGGCCGCATTTGCGGGCGAATCACAGGCAAGAAATAAATACACATATTTTGCATCTGTGGCAAAGAAGGAAGGATACGAGCAGATTTCTTCTTTGTTCTTGAAGACAGCAGATAATGAGAAAGAGCATGCAAAGATGTGGTTTAAGGAGTTACAGGGAATCGGCGATACGAAGCAGAATCTGGCCGCAGCAGCAGAGGGCGAGAACTTTGAATGGACAGATATGTACGAAGAATTTGCAAAAACTGCTGAGAGTGAAGGGTTCCCGGAGCTGGCGGAAAAATTCCGGCTGGTTGCGGCTATTGAGAAGCATCATGAGGAAAGATACCGCGTGCTGCTTCATAATATAGAGAATGGGGAAGTTTTTGCAAAGTGCGAAGTGAAGGTATGGGAGTGCCGTAACTGCGGACATATCGTAGTGGGAACGAAGGCGCCGGAGGTGTGCCCCACCTGCAATCATCCCCAGAGCTATTTTGAGGTACATGCAGAGAATTACTAAAATGGAAATTTCTATAAAAATATAAAAAAGTATTTGCCAAAAGTGTGTATTTATGATAGAATACCATTTGTGAGCGGAGATGGCGGAATGGCAGACGCGCTAGATTCAGGTTCTAGTGGGAGTTATCCTGTGAGGGTTCAAGTCCCTTTCTCCGCATAAAAAATAAGGATGCCGTGAATCCAAACAATTCATGGCATTTTTTGTTTTTCTCCGAGCATACCCTCAGTGCACTGGAAGCCCTGGTAAACAGCGCGGGGGCTCATGTTGTAAAAAAAGCCGCTATCCTTGCAGAAGGAAAAGCGGCGGAACGAAAGGATATCATTTTCCTGCAGAAGCTGCCATTATTCAAATGCACAGAAAACGGAGAATATGAAGTAATTGACTGATCTCTGTGCAGAGGATGAAGGATTATTCTTATAAAACAATTACAGTAACGGCGATTAAAGTGTCGGCGGAATAATCCCGAAGGATAGCTTTTGGATGCAGATTCATTTTGTCTGAGAGCTGTTCTTGTAATTGTTCCTTAAAGACCTGCATAATGGCAGCGTCAACACTTTCTTTCAGTGTAAAGTAGTTTTCTTCGAGTGCTCTCAGACAGGGGACTCTGTTGTGGTGAGCGTTGAAGATGATCAGATTGTCAACGGTTATTACTTTTACATCATTGGTTCCGAAGCCATAGATATTTTTATTTACAGCGTTATATATTTCGAACAGCTGTTTTCTGTCTGCGGCGGTGATTTTACATTCGTTCATGGATAAAATTTCCTTTCCTATTTTTGTTTTTGGCAGGAATTGATATTTTATATATTCTTATCAATAATTAGTAACAGACAATCGCTCTTTTTTAATTAGAACGCAATGAACCAGAGCATTGTCTGGAGGGCACTCCGGGGGTTGAGATTGTTGACGGGCTGAAGCCGGATGAAGGAGACTATGTCATTTTAAAGAGACGTTACAGTGCCTATTATCAGACTGATTTTGAAATTTTATTAAAGGGGTTGAAACGGAGCGCTGTGTTTATATGCGGCGCCGCAACCAATGTGTGCGTATATGCAACAGCTATGGAAACGCAGCAGAGAGATATGTACCCCATTGTTATCCGTGATTGTGTAGCCGGAACATCAGAGGAGCTTCATCAGGCTTTTCTGAAAAATATTGATTATGTTATAGGCGACGTGATAAGCAGCGAAGAGCTTATTGCAGGTCTGAATTAAAAATACATGTAATAGTTTTTTAAGCATTATATGTTTAGAGAAAGATTACTGACAGGGCTTTCGTACAGGAAGTCTGTTAGTGATCTTTTCTTTTTTAAGGAGGTGTTTGAAAATGGCGCTTAGAATGATTGACCTGTCCCAGGAAATTTATCAGGGCATGACTACCTTTCCCATGCATCAGCCCACATTTATTATGACAAATATGACCCATGAGGAAAATATGAGAAAGACGGGCAGTAAAACACTGGGCTTTTCAGCAAGAAATCTACTATTAAGCGAGCATTGCGGAACGCATACGGATGCGGTATGGGAATATGAGCCCTCCGGGCCTTCCATAGACAGGATGCCGATGGAGTATTTTTGGGGAAGCGCAGTCTGCGCAGATGTATCAGACGTGCCGGCATCAAGATTTATTGAGCGGGAGGATCTGGAAACCGCGGTGAAGAATTCGGGACAGGAGATTAGAAAGGGAGATATCTTCTTGATGTATACCGGGCATTACGACAAAAATTTTGATACCGATTTATATCAGACCGTTTACAGCGGTTTAAGCTATGAGACGGAAAGAGTACAATCCTGACGGTATTAGGTAACTATAAGGATGTAAAGCATGTGATCGTTGTGGATGATGACGTAGATATATATAATTCTCTGGAAATAGAAGGAGCCCTTGGCTCGCCTCTTGAGCCTTCCTTTTTTGAGAACGGTTCTTCTGAAAAGCTGGGGTATGACGCAACAAAACCGCTGGGAAGTACATGGAAGAATTATGAATGGGCAGAAATACCGGAATACGGGCAAGCAAGTGATATTCATAAATATATTCAGGACGGATAGAGGAGGTGTTTCGTATGAGGGAAGCAATTGGTACGGCGGAAACCAGAGGGCTGACAGGGGCGGTTGCGGCGGCAGATACAATGCTGAAAACAGCAACCGTAAAAGTTCTGGATTTTCGTATCGTAGGCTCCGGCCTTGTTACGGTTATAATCAGCGGCGACGTGGCGGCAGTACAGACGGCTGTCATAAGCTGGAAGACAGCCGTAGAAAATTTCTGTCAGATAATTTCAACAAATGTGATAGCAAGGCCCCATGAGGAATTAGAAAAAATACTATGCTAAGGAGAGAAGAAGACTATGACAAACGATATTACAAGAGCCGTTATGGCGAACCTGAGCGCGAAGAAGAAAGGCTCGTATTCTTTGGAAGACAGAGGCTCGGGGCTTTCGGAGCAGGAGAACAGGCTTTTGAAGGATATTATCCGCGGAAGGGCGCCGGTAAAAGCTCCGGGAATTTGCCAGCTGGCCTTTATTTGTTTGTGACTTATTTACCGTAGCAATAAATGCACCGGCGCGCATAACCGTAATCTACATCCTCCAGCAATTCGCTTATCTTTTCTGCCTGGTAAGGATCTCCCGTAACAAGAACTCTTGGCACCGTAGAATGATATGGTATATCACAGGGAAAGATTGATATAGTTTTTATCTCCGCAGACCGGGTTGTAGCAAATGGAGACGTGGCGGCAAAAATCGGGGTATACGGGGCAGCGATTTGTGCGAAAGCACATCATATTCCGGTATATTGCTTTGCGCCGACCTCGACACTGGACTTTGAACTGAAAAGCGGCGATGAAATACATATTGAGGAAAGAAGCCCGGAGGAGGTCCTGAATATAAACGGGGTTTCTATTGCTCCGGCGGATACGCAGTCCCTGAAAAAATTTAAAGATTAATCTCAATTCCATTCACTTCCAGATGGTCGTCTATTGCAATTACAAGACACCGCCTACCGTCAATCTCCCGAGTCTGTACAAGGTCGGACCGCTCGGGGTTTACCTTAACGATCACATCCGGCGTTTCTATCTGGAAGGTTTTTGTACTGGCGATATTGGAGGCCAGCAGTGTATTTTTTTCACCGACTGCCTCCATAAAATTATCGTCAAAGCCGTCAAGCTTCTCCTCCGGCACGCCGCTTCTTTCTAAAAGCCGTTTTACCTCCGGTCTGGAGAGCTCTAAGGGCTCCGGCGCTTCCTTTGCCGCCTCCAGCATTTCGTTGAGATTATCGTGGATATTGCGTACGGTGTCGTAATCGCAGGTATCTCCCAGAGTACCGCTGATAATAGACTGGAAGGTAGTTTTCTGGTCTTTTGCAGTGAGCGGAATCCGGCTTCCAAGCACGTGATCGATAAAACCCGGCTGAAGCTCCTCCGGCTTTTTGGAATAATATAGGACGCTGTGGACATCGGATGCCCGGTCCGTGAAGGCGGGGAACAGAAAGCCCTTTACCGGAAGTTCTACAAACCAGTCCCGGATCCGGTCTTCGATATTGTTCGTTTCTGCATTGTATGTAAGGCCTGCTTTGGTGAGATTTACCGGGCAGATGCTGCACATAATATGCTCGTAAACTGTATCCGAAGCGTCGAACAGCTCTGTCCCGTCGGAAGACTTGCCGGGAACATCATATACGGAGTGGATGAGTATAATATAATAGTTCTCCGGGTAATCATAGCTTGTGATTACTTTGTCGTAAAATTCCTCGATCAGCATATCATCCTCAAGCTTACTGTCCCTGAGCTTAAGCAGGAATTCCTGGGCGCCGCCCGGAAGCTCCGCATCAAGGGGAAGTTCCATTGGCAGGAGATTTTTTCCAAATGTGCCTGACAGCGTATGACGGAAAATGTCAAAGTATTTAAAGGCTTCTTCTTCGGGCAGAGATAAGAATGCCTTTTTTAGCTCTGTTTTCTTTTCCTTCTCATGGTTCACATAACATCCGCAGATACGGGTAATGGCGCAGTTTTCCGGTGTAAACTGCTTTCGTATTTCCAGTATTTCTTTCTTATTCATAGTCACACTTCCTTATTTTTTATATTTTTTATTTTTTTTAGACTGTTTCAAAATTATAATGGGTTAAAAAGATAAATCGTTATTCAGAATCTTAGCACATAGGGATAAGTTTTACAATATGGAGTTGTTTACATTAAATGAAAGAGTAAGAGAATGATTCCGGCGTCCTCTTGTCAGGAAACGGTAGATGAAGTATAGTTATAGCAGTATAAATATTTTTATTATTTTAGAAGGAATGGATGCTATGCAGCTGCAAGTAAAAGATTTGAAACGACTCAGCAAGCTGAGTAATTGTAAACTTATAGCCGGGAAAGAAGGACTTTCTAAAGATGTCAGATGGTTTTTTGTCTGTTTTTTTGATGATGTGGAGCAGTGGATATATGAGAAAGAGGTGGTTTTTCTTCCGGGTGTGGGAATTAACACGAATACGAAAAATTTATTGAATTTGATGGAACAGTTTCGAAGGAAAAATGTGTCTGCTATTTATATTATTATTGGCTATCAGTTTTACGAGGTTCCGGAAGTGTTGGTAGGACTTGCGGATAAGTATGACATTCCATTATTTGAGATGCCGAATGTTGTGCCCCTTGTTGAGATTACAAAAGAATTATCGGAGATGATCCTTTTGAATCAATCAAGAAAAATAAAGGCGGAGAATACATTTAAGGATGCATTGTTCGGACACAGCTCAGATATTCAATGGCATATGCAGAATCTTAAGCTTTTGGGGTATGAGCTGTGTAGAAATAATTATATTATGAAAATCCAGTTTGAGGATTATACGAATAGTGATGAAAGTAAAAACGGCTTTATTGATGCGGCATTGAATGCATGTTTTCATAATCTGCTCTCTTTTCAATATGAGCATAATTATGTAATTGGGATGATTATGACTGAACAGACAGATGCGGCGGAATATCTGCGGCAATGCTTCTTGCGTCTGATAAGTATGCTGCACGGGGACGGCAGACATCATATTTTGTCTATAGGCGTCAGTGAATCGTTTCAAACATTGTGTGAGGCAAAACAATGTCTGCACCATGCATCTCAGGCTCTTAAGAGTATGTCTTATGCCAATACGGATGAGGTTGTATTTTTTTATGAGGATATGAGCAGTATTTTCAAAATTATGCAGGAATTGGACGATAACAGGCTATTCGAAGCATGCTGCCGCCATATGCTGGAACCGTTAATTATGTACGATAAAGAACACGGGACGGAATATGTCAATACCCTGTCAGTATATATGATGGAATACGGCAGCAGCCAGAGAGTAACACAAATCTTAAATATTCACAGAAATACCCTTCTTTATCGGATGTCTAAGATAAAGGAAATGCTGAAATATGATTTGGGGGATCCGGCCGTCAAATTTGAACTTCAGATTGAGCTATATCTTTACCGCTATATAAATACCGGCCGTGTGTGAGACAAATCTTACACACGTTTTT
>CAOJQZ010000098.1 GCA_948441955.1 uncultured Lachnospiraceae bacterium
TCTTCAAACATTTTCTCCACTTGTTTTTCAATGTCTGCAAGATATTCATACTCAAATTGTTCTTCATAAACTTAATCCTCCGTATACAAGGGTATTAAGATTTTTATACTTCCTTATTAACCCGTGGTATTTGGTTCTGGGGAGTTTTCTTTTGGGAGGTTTTTTGTATCTTTTTTGCAGTAAATGTGATATTCTTATTAAGTAGAATTTAAAAAGAAAATTGGAAAGACAAGGGCTACTTAAATTCAGGAGGCACGAAAATGGCAGGAAACAATCCATTCGTTACGCCAATATTAAAATGGGTAGGCGGTAAGAGACAGCTTTTGGCTCACATTGAACCGCTTATTCCGAAATATTCAACATATTACGAACCATTTGTAGGAGGAGGGGCCGTGCTGTTTCGCATACAGCCGGCAAAGGCTGTTATAAATGATTCGAATCCGGAGCTGATAAATGTTTATCTGACAATAAAAAATGAATTAGGAGCATTGACTGAAAAGCTGAAGGAACATAAAGCAAATAGTTCTGAAGAGTATTTTTACAGTATTCGTGCGCTGGATCGTGATAAAAAAATATTTGAGAATATGACGAATGTTGAAAGAGCGGCACGTATTATATATCTAAATAAAACCTGCTATAATGGTTTGTTTCGGGTAAACAGCCTGGGAGAATTTAACTCTCCGTGGGGCAGATATAGAAATCCGAACATTACAAATGAAACAACGTTAAATGCACTGCATACGTATTTTAATAAAGCGAATATTACAATTAAATGCGGAGATTACACAGAAGCATTAAAAGGGATTCGAAAAGGAGCGTTTGTATACTTTGATCCGCCTTACATGCCAATAAGTTCTTCCGCTTCATTTACAGGATATACTGCAGGCGGTTTCGGAGAACAGGAGCAGGTGGCGCTGAAGGAACAATGTGACGCTTTAAATGCAAAAGGGATCAAGTTTTTGCTTTCAAATTCCTCCTGCCCATTTATCGAAGACTTGTATAAAGACTATATCGTTGAACATGTAAATGCAAAAAGAGCAATTAATGCTAATCCAAAAAAGCGCGGAGAAATAAAAGAAGTACTGGTGCGGAATTATGAGCTTGATTGATGAAAAATGGGAAATTCTGTTTGAGAAGTATCATATTGCAGAGGAAATAAAGAAAAACGGACTGTTTTATATAACAGCGGATCAGATTCGAGAGGTAAAGGAGCCTCGTCTGATGACAAAATTTGATACAAGGGAATCCCTGCCCGGTGTATTTGGAAGGAAAATTGCGATTCTGCCGGTAACAAGGGGGAAATACGTTCTCGGAGAGTTCGATTTGTATCAGGAATTTCCTGAAATGGCTTCCGATATTAAGCAAATGACCAGCGCCAGGATTCCAGATTATTATGAGACAATAGATATGAATGATATTCGTTCAGAAGCCAGCGCAATTAATGTTATGAGTATAGCTGGAATATTGGATGATTTCTTAGGAGAAGAAAGCATGGTTCAGACCGTGTCCGGACGTATGGGATCTGGAAGCTTTGGATTTCATGTAAGTGATTTTAGAAAATCTGCGCGGGCAGGACATAAACCATATATTGCCGTTCAGAATTCTCAAGTAGAGATAGACGGTGGTTTTGAGAATCCCAATGTGTTTTCAATCATTGAAGGCAAAAATGTCGTTCACAGTAATTTTCTGATTCGGCAGCTTTATTATCCCGTTAGATTATGGGCACAAAAGATAAATAAACCAATCAGACCAGTGTTTATGGTTTATTCCAATAATATTTTCAGGCTGTTAGAATATGAATTTACGGATATGGGATATTACAATTCGATCAAACTGGTGCAGGAACGAAATTATAGTTTAGAGGATATTGAAATTACACTGGAAGATTTATATGAGACATGGAAAAAGACCAGCATCAGGCCAGAGCCGGGAGTTACATTTATTCAGGCTGATAGTTTTAATAAAGTGATTTCCTTAGTTGAAAATCTGAATGGAAGTCCAATGACGACGGGAGAGATTGCAGAACTGTTTGGTTTTAAGGAACGCCAGTCAGATTATTATTTTAATGCCTGCAGGTATCTTGGATTAGCCGAAAAGCGTTCAGGCGAAGAAGGCGTTAAGGTACATATTACCAGTCTCGGCAGACGGTTATTAAAAATGAAGTACAAGGAACGGCAGTTAGAATATGTCAGGCTTATTTTGGAACACCAGATATTTCATGAGCTTTTTGATACTATGCTGCAGATTGGAGAGATTCCAGATAAAGCTTGTATTACTATAAAAATGAGAAAATTAGAAGTTTGCGGTGAAAACTTAATAGACAGACGTTCCAGCTCTGTCAGAGGCTGGCTGTATTGGATTGTTTCATTGATGAATTAAAGGAATGGAATTTTATGAAAGAAACAAAGGAAAAAAAATCCAGGAAACCAATTTTGGCTCCGTTATATGTATTGAAAGAAGAAAAAATATATTGGATATGGGTCTTTTTTGTATTTTTCTTTGGATTAATTAATATATGGGCCGCTATTTGCCTGGGAGAGAAAGACAGCGTAGTTTCAGCAATGGAGGAAGGAATTGTTTATACATATTCAATTTCCATTTGTGCCCCTTTTTTGGCAGAAATGTTGATTAAAGTGGTTGGCAGCAAAAGAGAGAACAAAGTGATGCCGTATGTATGGTATCATGTGATAACAGCGGCAATTAATGTTGTCTTCATTATTGTTTTGACTTTTTTGTGGACGGGATCATACAGAGGAAACATTATCTTGCAAATTATTATTGCAATTGCAGCGACCGCATTTTCTTTTTATATGTATTGTATCTTACAAATGGAAAAGCATGAAGCCTTTGTGGGGGAATATGATGATTGCGAATATTTAAGAAATGAAAAGTCTCGAATGAACCAGACAGAAGCGGCTGCAGATAAATTGGTAACAATAGATGGAGAGGAAGGAGAAATAGAAATATGATAATAAAATTTCATGTGATAGAGATAACTCAATCTGTCGGAACATTTTATGTTGGTAAAATGAAATCTTCCTCTTTAATTCATATATCGAAAACCATTCGCAGAAACGAAGATGGCGGAATTCAGAGGGAGCTGGCTAAAAGCAGAGTAAAAGAAATAGCAAAATATTGCGAAGACCCAGATGCAGCATTTCCTACTCCGATTATTCTGAATGTAAAAGGAGAAGATATTATCAGCCTGGAACCACTTGACGGTTCGAACGATTTATATGAATTGATAATAGATGATGAGAAAGAGATTGCGGAAATTCTTGATGGTCAACACCGTGTAGAGGGCATAAAGCACGCAGGTGGCTTTGAGGTTGAATTAATGATTGTAATGATGTTTGATTTAACGGAAGAAGAGAAGGCATACATTTTTTCGACAATTAATAGTAATCAGACAAAAGTGGATAAATCATTGATTTATGATTTGTTTGAACTGAGTAATACAAGAAGCCCCCACAAAACATGCCATGAGATTGCAAGGATTATGAATTCAGATAGAAATTCACCATTTTGTGGTAAATTAAAGATGCTAGGAAAAAAGAGTGACAAAACAGCTGTTTTATCACAGGGAACATTTGTAAGTTACCTATGCAGGCTGATTAGTAATAAACCTCAGCAAGACATGATTGATATAAAGAATGGGATTGAAATAAAAGATGACGATAGGTATGTGTTAAGGAAATATTTTAAGAAAAAGAGGGATGATATAATTTTAAAATTATTGAATAATTATTTTTCTGCGGTTGCCAATGTTTTTTTTGAAGAGTGGGAAGATAATTGGGAGTATATATTATCGAAGACAACTGGATATGGAGCACTTCTCAAAGCATTTCCGTATTTCTACGTGAAAGGAGCAAAAAGCAGGAAATTAACGCAAGAATATTTTGAAGAGGAATTCAGAAAAGCAAAGAATTTTTTGAGAGAAAGCAACATTAGACTGACTTCTCAAGATATACCATCTGGAGAATATGGGCAAATAAAACTAGCAAGATTATTGATTCAATGTATAGATGATGAATGAAATCTGGGGTATCTGAAAACATATTACGGTTTGTAATACTTTTTAATCCACCCTTCTTTTGGCCTGCTGTCAAAACCTGAAAGATTTCGTTAAGATATCTTAGATTTTCCTTAACAATATTGTCGCATCCAAGGGACTGCTGTATACTGTAGACGGTAATCAATGATATATGCAGTTAGATAAGGGTGGCTTAAATGAGAAAAGTAAAAAAAATAGCACGTTGTCTTCTTTCCGTTTTTCTAGCCGGAATGGCAGTAGTTTTAGTTATAATCGGCTATGTGATGACTACGTCAAAGGAGGAGATAGCGTCTGTAGAGGAGCTTAAGGAGACAGATGAAAAAGCAGATGCAGTAATTGTGCTGGGCGCCCAGGTGAAAGCCGACGGAAGTCCAAGTGTGATGCTTAAGGAGCGGCTGGATAAAGGAATCGAGATTTATCAGTCGGGGCTTACTGATCGGATCATTATGAGCGGCGATCACGGCAGCGATGATTATGACGAGGTAAATGCTATGAAAGATTATGCGATAGAAAAAGGAGTGCCTTCGGAGCATATCTTTATGGATCATGCGGGCTTTTCTACCTATGAGAGCATGTATCGGGCAAAAGAGATTTTTCAGGCAGAGAAGCTGATTGTAGTTACCCAGCAGTATCATCTTTACCGTGCGGTGTATGATGCAAAAGCCATGGGACTTAAGCCCAGCGGGATAGCCTGCGATACGGCTGTATATTCCGGGGATACATACCGGAAGCTGCGGGAGATGGCGGCTATAGCAAAGGATGTAGGATATTCCATACTGAGACCTGAGCCGTCCTGCCTTGGAGAGCCGATTCCTGTCAGTGGGAACGGAGACGTTACAAATGATCTTCTGGGAGATTCATAAAACGGATATTGGAATCAGACATAAGAGGCAGTATACTGAGGTAGAGAAACTTGAGAGGAGCTGACAGAAATGAGAAAAAGACATCCGATTAGAAGAGTGATATACGGTTTGTTTCTTATTCTTTTTTGTATCGTGGCAGGAACCGCCGCCTTCTACGGAGTAAAAGGTTATAGAATGTATAAGGATGCAGTATCTCAGGTGTCTGTTGCAGATCGGTTTGAGGAGATACAGAACGAGGAGCATTTTACTCAGTATGAGGATTTGCCGGAGTTTTACATAAATGCAGTGATTTCTGTAGAGGATCACCGATTCCGGAGGCATCCGGGCATTGATCCGATTGCAATATGCAGGGCTGCCTGGACGGATATAAAAGCAATGTCCTTTGTCGAGGGCGGCAGTACAATCACGCAGCAGCTTGCTAAAAATATGCTCTTTACACAGGATAAGAAGATGGAACGTAAGATGGCGGAAGTGTTTGCCGTGCTTGATATCGAGAGGGAATACAGCAAGGAGGAGATACTTGAGCTGTATGTAAATACCTCAAGCTTCGGCAGCGGATACTACGGTATCTATGCGGCGGCAGAAGGATATTTCGGGAAGCCGCCTTCGGAGCTTACGGATTATGAGTCCGCTATGCTGGCAGGCGTCCCTAATGCACCGTCAATGTATTCTCCGGACGTGAGTATGGAGCAGGCATCCCAGCGTGTGGGACAGGTATTGCGCAGCATGGTAGAATATGGATATCTTACACAGGAGGAAGCGGATAAGATAAAAGAGAGTGGAATGTAAATGTTGTCCTGACTCTTGAAATCGGTTATACTTGTTTGTAAAGAACATGAAATAACCAGATTTTGAGAGTTTTTTTCTGGAAAAGGGAGAAGAATATGGATTTTGTACAATATAAATGTCCATGCTGCGGGGCGGCGCTTTCGTTTTCACCGGAGACACAGAAGCTTTCCTGCAATAGCTGCGGAAATCAGTATGATCCGGAGACCCTGGAAAAGTATGAAAGAGAGGGTGAATCGTCTGCTGAGCAGGATATTAGCTGGGAGCATCAGAAAGAGGCGGAAGAAGCAGAACGTACCGGAGAAGGAAAGTACATATGCCCCTCCTGTGGAGCGGAGATTGAGGCGGATGATAATACAGCCAGCACCACCTGTCCATATTGTGACAATGTGGTGGTTATTAAGAAAACAACTTCAGGAGAATACAAGCCGGATATGATGATTCCGTTCCAAATAGAAGGAGACAGAGCCAGACAGATGTTTGAAGACTTTTGTAAGGGGAAACGTCTTCTTCCGAAAAATTTTGGGAATAAGAGCTATCTGAAGAATCTGAAAGGGTATTACGTTCCTTACTGGCTGTTTGACTGCAGAGCAGATGCTGATATGAGCTTTGACGCCACAAGGGTACGGGCGTGGAGTGACTCGGAGTATGATTATGTAGATACTTCCTATTATCTTGTAAACCGGGCAGGCTGTATGGAATTTTACCATGTTCCGGTAGACGGAAGCATAGAGATGGAGGATGACACAACGGAATCCATTGAACCCTTTGATTACAGTGGGATTACAGAATTTAATCCTGCGTATCTTGCGGGATATGAAACGGATAAATATAATGTGGATGCAAAAACGGCAGAAAGCCGTGCAAAGGAGAGACTTTATAACAGCGCGGAGCAGATTCTTCGGGAAACGGTGCGGGGGTATAATACTGTAATTCCGAAGAGGAGAAGCCTGTCGGCAGAGAGAGGAAGGGTACATTACGCATTGCTTCCCGTCTGGCTGTTTGAGACAGCTTATAATGAGAAAAAATATCAGTTTGCTATCAATGGGCAGACAGGGAAAATGGTGGGGGAGCTTCCGGTAGATAAGGCGGCATTCTGGAAATATCTTTGGGGCTTTACAGCCATCGGAACACTGTTTTGCTCTATTGCCGGTATTTTGCTGTTTGGGGGTGTGCTGTGATGAAAAGAGGAAAGATGTTTCTGTTGTTTCTTTCTGTAATTCTGGGAATCTGTGTAAGTTCCGGAGCAAAGGAGATATATGCTGC
>CAOJQZ010000099.1 GCA_948441955.1 uncultured Lachnospiraceae bacterium
TTGCGTCTTCTTAAAGCAATGGGATTTCCAGAGGAGATTGTGGAGGAAGCAGAAAGGAGATGTAAGCAGGAATGAGAGAAAAACAAAATATAGCGGTAGAGGTCCGCAGTTTTCTGAATGTTTCCGCGGAGGAGGAATACAAAAGGTTTAACCGTTCCTTAATACCAGGGGATATTGCGCCTATTCTGGGAGTACGCATACCAGTGCTCCGGAAAATTGCCAAAAAAATTGCAAAGGACAGAGGAAGGGAGTACCTGGAAGAGCTTTATGAGGCAGAGAAGAAAGGCCAGGTATGCTACGAAGAGCTGCTTCTTCATGGCATGGTTATCGGGTATCTGGACTGCAGGATTGAGGAGAGGAAAAGGCTTCTTGATTTATTTATACCATTCATTGATAATTGGTCTGTATGTGACAGCAGCTGTATTACCTATAAGTTTATGAAAGGAGATATGGAGGAATGGTTTGCATATCTCTGCGGTTATGTGGGAAGCCAAGAAGAGTATGGGGTCCGTTTTGCTATTGTCTGTATGCTGAACTTTTTTGTGACGGAGCAGTTTATATTCAGAGTGTTAAAGGTATTGGAAGAGGTAAGGCATGAGGGATACTATGTAAAAATGGCCGTTGCGTGGGCGGTATCAGTCTGTTATGTGAAATTTCCGGTATCAGCCTTAGAATTTTTAGAGAACAATGCATTGGACGATTTTACTCATAACAAAGCGATTCAGAAAATCAGGGAGTCTCTCCAGGTAAGCAAAGAGGAGAAGGAGGCGCTTAAGAAATGGCTGCGGTAAGGCGTATCATTTGCGGAGGAATTGTATTTATTACGGCAAATTACCCATTTTTCATCTACAGTTTTAAAGGAGGCTCATGGATATGGATCCTTTGCCTTCTTATTTTTACAGGGCTTAATGTTGTTCCGTCAGCGGCAAATCGGAAGCTTCCCAGACGGCGGTATAGAATCTGTGCAGATGGATGTGAACTTCTTATATATTTTCTGATTTCTGTGTCAGCGTCTGTTTTGTGGCTTTTGATCCGCTTCGCGGACATTTTTTCCGGGAATCTTTACAGATGGCTTGCGGATGTTATCTGTGTGATTGTTGTGGAAGGAATTGTTTTTTTTGGAGGAATTGTACGGGTTTATATGACCTCGTCCCAGATTGGTGTAAAATGGCGGGTAATCGGAATTTTATGCGGCTTTATTCCGGCGGTAAATCTTTTTGTGCTTTTAAAACTTATCCGTATCTCCTTGGCAGAGAGCAGGTTTGAGAGCGAAAAGATCATGAGGGCGCAGGAGATAAGCGGAGAAAAGCTTTGTCAGACCAAATATCCCCTGCTTATGGTGCACGGTGTGTTTTTCCGGGACTTTAAATATTTTAATTATTGGGGAAGAATACCTAAGGAGCTGGAGGCTTACGGCGCCTCAATTTATTATGGGAACCATCAGTCCGCGGCTTCGGTAGAGACAAGCGCCGGAGAGCTTACGGCGAGAATTCGCGAGATTGTGAAGGAAGCAGGCTGCGGTAAGGTAAATATTATCGCACATTCCAAAGGAGGCTTAGACTGCCGCTATGCGATAAGTGAACTTGGAGCAGCTCCTTTTGTGGCGTCCCTTACTACTATAAATACACCTCACAGAGGGTGCGTGTTTGCGGATTATCTGCTTCATAAAATTCCCCAGGCAGCAAAGGATACCGTGGCGGACACTTATAATACGGCTCTTAGGAAGGCGGGGGATGAGAATCCGGATTTTCTGGCGGCGGTTACAGATCTTACCGCATCGGCATGTGAGAAACGAAATACCTATGTAAAGGATATGCCGGACATATACTATCAAAGTGTGGGCTCGAAGCTTAATACAGCTTCCGGCGGACGGTTTCCTCTTAATTTTTCCCATCACCTGGTCCGGTATTTTGACGGGCCTAATGACGGATTGGTGGCGGAAAGCTCTTTTCCGTGGGGAGAAAACTATACTTTTCTTACGACGGAAGGAAAGCGGGGAATTTCCCACGGTGATATGATCGATCTGAACCGGGAGAACTTTAAAGGATTTGATGTGCGGGAGTTTTATGTGAATCTGGTAGGAGCACTTAAGAGGAAAGGTTTTTAAGAGGGAGCGTTTGTGTGCATATTTATCGGCGCAGGCTCATAGATTAAGGTAAACTCTATGATTGGCGCTTTCTTATGAAAACCAGAACGCGGGAGCATCCATTAAAAAACAGAATTACGGAGACCTACGAACTTCCCAAGGATGTGGTAATGGGCCAGCCTGTAGTCACGGTCCTTGGGCGGACAGAAATGAATATAGAAAATTACCGGGGGATCATTGAATATACCGATGCGCTTATACGGATTCAGACCAAAATAGGGCAGATACGCATCACAGGAAAAAATCTCCGGGTGGATTATTATACCAATGATGATATGAAGCTTACCGGACAAATAGAAGCTATAGAATATCAGCAGTAGAAGGGGGCATTTGCAGATGATATTTAAGATTCTTCAATATATCCGGGGGTATCTCCTTATTCGTGTCACCGGTTATTCTGCAGAGCGGTTTTTAAATGCATGCCGTCACAGAGGGATCCGTCTCTGGAATCTGCGCCCCTGTGGAAATGCCTATGAAATGAATATCAGCATCCGGGGGTTTGGCAAAATCAAACCCATTGTGCGTAAAACAGGAGTGAGGGTTGTCATTAAAGAGCGGGCGGGGCTCCCTTTTTTTCTGTACAGGTATCGTAAAAGGAAGCTTTTTTTTGCAGGAGCAGGTCTTTTTTTCGTTTTGATCTATACATTATCAAGATTTATCTGGAGTATTGATATCCGTGGAAATTTTACAAGAACAGACGAGACGCTTCTGGAATTTTTAGAGGAAATGGAAGTTGTAAACGGTATGCGGATTTCCGAGGTGGACTGTGGACGTATTGTAAAGGATATCAGGAAGGAATATGATGATATTATCTGGGTATCCGCATCTGTGGAGGGGACAAAGCTGATTATTCAGATAAAGGAAAATCAGGATGTGATAAAGGAAACGGAAAATAAAGCGGAGGAAAACAAGGAGATTCAGCCTACAGACATTGTTGCAGACAGAGACTGTGTTGTTACCAGAATTATTACAAGAAAAGGAATTCCTCAGATTGCGGAAGGGACTGAGATTAAAAGCGGTGATATCCTTGTGTCGGGACAGATTCCGGTAAATAATGACGCCGGGGAAACCATCGGCTACCAGCCTCAGGAATCAGATGCAGATATTCTGGGCCAGACTACGATTTCCTACTCGGATAAGGAAAGTATTACTTATGAGGGTAAGAAAAGGATAACCAATGACGAAAAAGGCGCAGAGCCGGTGGAAAAGCATGAGTATTACCTGCGGGCAGGAGACTGGCGCATCAGCTTTGGGGAAGTAAAAAATAAGTATGAACATTTTGAACAGTATTCAAGTGAAAAGAGACTCAAGATTTTTGATAATTTATACCTTCCTGTATCCTTCGGGGAAAAACGGGCAGTTCCTTATACAGTCTTCACTAAAAAGCGGGAAAAAAAGGAACTTCAGAGTATCTTAAGCGACAGATTCTCGCAATATTGTGAAGATTTGGAAAAAAAGGGGGTAGAAATTATTGGGAATGATGTTAAAATATACACAGGGTCCAAGGAAGCAGAGGCAAAAGGGACTTTGACAGTAATTATACCGGTGGGAACAAAAAGGCCGTCACAGCCGATAGACATTACAGCGCCGGCAGATGAAAATGAACAGTCAGGAGAATAGCTAAATGGGGTTAATGGAAGCGGTTATTGAAATACCGGCGGAGCATGAGGCCAATGTTTTTGGGCAGTTTGACGTATTTGCCAAAAAGATAGAAAGAACACTTCATGTTACTTTGATTGCAAGAGGCGAAAATGTGAAAATTATAGGCGACGCGCTGTGGGCTGAGCGGGCAAAAAGCGTACTTACAAAGCTTACAGAGCTTTCAAAGCGCGGCAATACGATACAGGAGCAGAATGTAAATTATATTTTGTCGCTTGTCATGGAGGACAGCAGAGAGGATGTGCTGGAGATAGATAAGGATATTATCTGCCATACTCTCCAGGGGAAGCCCATTAAGCCGAAAACCTTTGGACAGAAAAAATATGTGGACGCTATACGTAAGAATATGATTGTGTTCGGTCTTGGGCCTGCGGGAACAGGAAAGACCTATCTTGCAATGGCAATGGCTATTACAGCCTTTAAAAATAATGAGGTGGGCCGTATCATTCTTACAAGACCCGCCATTGAGGCAGGGGAAAAGCTTGGCTTTCTTCCGGGAGATCTGCAGAGTAAGATTGATCCGTACCTGCGTCCTCTTTATGACGCTCTCTATCAGATTATGGGAGCAGAAAGTTTTCTTAAAAATTCGGAGAGGGGGCTTATCGAGGTGGCCCCTCTTGCCTATATGAGAGGACGTACCCTTGATAATGCATTTATCATTCTTGACGAGGCCCAGAATACGACCCCGGCACAGATGAAGATGTTTCTCACAAGAATCGGATTTGGATCAAAGGTGGTCGTTACGGGGGACGCAACTCAGAAGGATCTGGCCAAGGGACAAGTGTCCGGCCTTGACGTGGCAGTCAATGTAGTGAAAAATATAGAAGATATTACCGTGTGCCAGCTCACAAGCAAGGATGTTGTACGCCATCCGCTGGTGCAGCGGATTGTAAAGGCGTATGAGGAATATGAGAACAAACCCAAAGGCAGAAGCAGAGATAAAAGGAGAAAATCATGACACTTTATTTTGAGGAGGAGGGAGAGCTTATACTCCCTTTTGACTGTAAAAAGCTGGCAGAAGAAACGATAGAGGCGTCCCTTGACTATGTGGAATGTCCCTATGAAGTACAGCTTAATCTGCTTCTGACTATGAACGGGGAGATACGGAGCATGAACCGGGAATTTCGGAATATAGACCGGGCTACAGACGTACTGTCATTCCCAATGGCTGATTATGAGGAGCCGGGAGATTTTTCCTTTCTTGAGGATGCAGACGCGTATTTTGATCCGGAAACGGGAGAGCTTCTTCTGGGGGATATTGTAGTATCCAAGGAAAAAGTGGTTTTGCAGGCAGAAGAATATGGGCATACGAAAGAACGGGAATTTGCTTTCCTAATTACACATTCCGTGTTACACTTATGTGGATACGACCATATGAAGGAGGAAGAGAGGCTTCATATGGAGGAGTTACAGAAGGGAATATTAGAAAGGCTTAACATATTACGATAAGATGGAGTAGGGTATGGCTGGTAACAGAAAGAATAAAGACAAAAGCTTTCTTGTTCAGGGTTCTATTCTTGCAATTGCCGGAGTAATCACAAAGCTTATAGGCGCTGTGTACAGAGTTCCTCTTGTAAATATACTCGGTGATAAGGGAATGGGTTACTATGGAGTGGCATTTCAGATTTACTCCATTGCACTGACCCTGACCTCCTACAGTCTTCCGCTTGCTGTGTCAAAGCTTGTGTCGGCGCGGGTGGCAAAAGGAGAATATAAAAATTCATATAAAGTATTCAGGGGCGCCATGACCTTTGCCATAGCAGTCAGCGGTTTTGTCGGCGCCGTCATTTTCTTTGGAGCAGGGTTTATTGCAGACCAGATTATGTCGATGAAATTAAGCTCCTATGCGCTTCGTGTTTTGGCGCCGTGTATTCTTATTGTAGCAGTTTTAGGTGTGCTGCGGGGTTTTTTCCAGGGGAACGGGTCTATGATTCCTACTGCCATTTCACAGGTTCTGGAGCAGATTGTCAATGCAGCAGTTAGTATTGCCGGCGCATTTCTGCTATTTAAAGCAGGCATGGAGATGGCAGAGATCCGGGGAAATGAGTCTTACGGGGCGGCTTATGCTGCCGCAGGCGGTACACTTGGAACCGTAATCGGAGCATTGTCAGCGCTTCTTTTTCTTATGCTTGTTTTTGCCGGATACAAAAGGATTCTCAGGCGGAAAATGCGAAGAGACAGAGGGCACCGCAGAGAAAGCTACAACAGGATTTTTAAAGTTCTTCTTATTACCATTGCGCCGGTTATCTTAAGTTCTACGGTGTACAATTTGTGCGGGGTAATTGACAATTCAATGTTTGCCAATATCATGTCGGTTCAGGGGCATAAGGAAAACGAATATGCGGCGCTTCTGGGAATATTGAACGGAAAATACGACACGCTGATCAACGTGCCGATTTCTATTGCATATTCTCTCGGGGCATCACTGATTCCCGCGATTGTAACGGCATCACAGACCGGAAGCAGAAAGCAGGTGCACAATAAGATTCAGTTAGTTACAAGATTTAACATGATGATTGCTATCCCATGTGCCGTTGGCTTTATTGTACTGGCAGAGCCGCTTTTGGATCTTCTGTTTTTTACACAGGACAATAAAATAGGAGGCCTGATGCTGCAGCTTGGCGCATTATCGGTAGTTTTTTATTGTCTGTCCACAGTTACCAATGCGGTGCTCCAGGGACTGGACAATATGATGGCTCCGGTAAAAAATGCCGCTATATCCATTGTCCTGTACACAGTATCATTATTTATTATGCTGGTAGTGTTCCGATGGGGAATCTATGCAGTTGTACTGAGCAGAATCGTGTTTTCCGGTTCCACCAGTATGTTAAATGCACATTCCCTCCGCATGCAGATTGGATATGTGCAGGAGCAGAGAAAGACCTTTGTTATACCGGCAATTGCCTCTGTTATTATGGGAATCGCCGCAATGGTCGTGCATCTTCTTTTTGAACTGTTTGGCAGCGCGCAGATCGCCACGCTTGCGGCTCTTCCTGCCGCAGTTATCGTATATGCTGCTGCACTTGTAATGCTTGGCGGAATTAATGAAGAAGAAATGTATGAGATGCCAAAGGGCGCGTTGCTTGTTAGAATATGCAGGAAGGCGGGGCTGTTCCGGTAGACAGGACAGTGAGAAGGTCCGGCGTGATTTTTGGACCTCTCAC
>CAOJQZ010000100.1 GCA_948441955.1 uncultured Lachnospiraceae bacterium
TGGAAGGAAATAGGGGGAAACCGTTACTACCTGAACAGCAGCGGAGCGATGCAGACCGGCTGGCAGAAGATAGAGGGAACATGGTATTATCTGGAACGCTCTGGAAGGTGGGCTCCAGAATTAGAGCATACGTTTAACGATATAAAAAAATATACAAACGTACCTTATATATATGGAGGAAATACGGATTCAGGCTGGGATTGCAGCGGATTTGTGCAATGGGCGATCAATAAAATGAACGTGCTGATCCCCAGAACGACGATAGAACAGGTTAAAGCGGGAAAGCCTGTGGATATAAAGGATCAATCATCCTGGAAACCGGGAGATCTGATTTTTTTCACAGGGTCAGGATATGTCAGCCATGTTGCGTTATATCTCGGTAACGGGCAGATGATGCATGCGTTGAATGAAAAATATGGAACCTACATTACTGGGGTGCAGGAGTATGATGAGTGGGACAGATACAATGCGCTGTCACATGTGAGACGAATTCTATATTGAATAAAGGAAGCATAAAGGGGACAAAATAATTGAAATTGTAAGTCTTCTTTTGTTGTATTTATTGTAGAAATTTGGTACTATATGGGAAGTGTTTTATAATTAATTGGTTTGTAAGGGGAAATACTTATGAAAAAGATGATTGACTTTAGGACATCCCGCACAAGAATGGTGCTGCTATGTCTTGTGGATATATTTACAATAATATTAGACAGCGCTTTGGCTCTGATTATCCGATTCCGTATTGATAATGGATGGGTTCCGGCAGAGTATGCGGCAAGCTCCAGAGCATATCTTCTGATTAATATTATATCTACTCTTATCTTATTTTTAGTACTGAATTTGTATAATAGTGTATGGTCCTTTGCCAGTATCACAGAGCTGACGAGAATTATAATAGCATGTGGTTTATCTACAGTTATCCAGGCGTTTGGGATGCAGCTCCTTGCGTATCCGATTCCAAGAAGCTATCATATTTTTTATTTTGCGTTAATGGTTACAACCACTGTAGCGACAAGATTTTCCTACCGTTTTTTTCATATTGTAAAAAATAAGCTCCGTCTGGCAGGAAATCAAGGCAGAAGAGTTGAGCATACCATGATTATCGGCGCAGGCGAAGCCGGAAGTATGATTATTCGGGAGATTAAGACAAGCTATGCGCTGAGCCGAAGGATTATGTGTGTAATAGACGACAATCCATCCAAAAAAGGCAAATATATACACGGAATTAAAATTGTCGGTGACAGGAAAGTTATCAAAGAATATGTTGATAAATACAAAATAGATGAAATTATATTGGCGATTCCCTCAGCAAGCACAAAAACAACGAAGGAAATACTGCGCATTTGCAATGAGACGACCTGTAAATTAAAAGTTCTTCCGGGAATGTATCAGTTGATCACGGAAGAAGTAAGTGTATCCAAGCTAAGGGAAGTATCTATTGAGGATTTACTTGGAAGAGATACCATTGAGATTGACCTTAACAGTGTTTTGAGCCATCTGGAGGACAAGACAGTTCTGGTAACAGGCGGCGGCGGTTCCATAGGAAGCGAGCTGTGCAGGCAGATTGCCGCGTATAAACCCAGACGTTTAATTATATTCGATATATATGAAAATAATGCGTATGATATTCAGCAGGAATTACGGCGGAAATATCCAAGCCTGAATCTGAAGGTGCTGATTGGTTCCGTGAGAAATACAAAACGTATAGAAATGGTCATGGAGAGATACCGTCCGGATATCATATACCATGCGGCGGCCCATAAGCATGTGCCCCTTATGGAGGACAGCCCTAATGAAGCAATTAAAAATAATGTATTCGGAACCTATAAAACTGCAAGAGCCGCCGATAAATACGGGGTGAAAAAGTTCGTTTTAATTTCTACGGATAAGGCAGTAAATCCCACGAATATTATGGGGGCCTCAAAGCGTCTCTGTGAAATGATCGTTCAGACCTTCAGCAGATATTCGAAAACAGAATTTGTGGCCGTCCGGTTTGGAAATGTTCTTGGAAGTAATGGGAGCGTGATTCCGCTGTTTAAGAAGCAGATGGAAGAAGGGGGCCCGGTCACTGTCACACATCCGGACATTATCCGGTATTTTATGACAATACCGGAGGCGGTGTCTCTGGTTCTTCAGGCAGGAGCTTACGCAAAGGGCGGCGAGATATTTGTGCTGGATATGGGAGAACCGGTGAAGATTGCGGATCTTGCTAAAAATTTAATTCGTCTGTCAGGCTATACTCTTGGGGTGGATATGGACATTAAGTATACAGGTCTTCGTCCCGGAGAGAAGCTGTATGAGGAGATTTTGGTAGACGAAGAAGGGCTTCAGAAGACAGAAAATGAATTAATCTATATTGGCAAGCCCTTAGAATTTAACGAAGTGCATTTTCTGAGTGAGCTGAAGAAACTGGAGCGCGCTGCAGTGGAGGAACAATTTGATGTGAAAGAGATTGTGTCGGAAATTGTTAAGACATATCACATAAGGCCTGAGGATCAGAAGAGAGATCAGGAAATGTATAAAGAATTGTGCGAGCTGGGCAAAATAGGTCATGAAGGCCCGGTAATGGAGGAATAATATGAAAGACATGCATATAGCGTTTTCACCGCCGGACATTACGGAAGAAGAGATTGCAGAGGTAGTAGACACATTAAAAAGCGGGTGGATAACCACCGGACCAAAGACAAAGAAATTTGAAAGAGAATTTGCAGAATTCTGCGGCGTCAGCCGGGCGGTTTGTCTGAATTCAGCAACGGCCTGTCTGGAAATGGCTCTGCGGTATCTTGGTATAGGCACGGGAGACGAAGTAATCACGTCCGCCTATACTTATACGGCGTCTGCAAGTGTAATTGCACATGTGGGTGCAAAAATTGTTCTGGTTGACGTTGCCGAAAATTCCTATGAAATGGATTATGAAAAATTGGCCAATGCTGTTACCGGCAGGACAAAAGCGATTATCCCAGTAGATCTTGGCGGCGTAATGTGCGATTATGACCGTATATATCAAATTGTGGAGACGAAGAGAGCATTATTTTCACCTGCCAATGAGATTCAAAAGAAGATCGGACGTGTTGCAATTGTAACAGATGGAGCGCATGCGGCGGGAGCAGAGAGAAAAGGAAAAAGATGTGGACAGGAAGCCGATTTTACCAGTTTTTCTTTTCATGCGGTAAAAAATCTCACAACAGCAGAAGGAGGAGCTCTTGTCTGGAGACAGATAGAGGGGATTGATGACGATGAAATTTATAAGCAGATGATGCTGTTTTCACTTCACGGGCAGTCTAAGGACGCGCTTGCAAAAACCCAGCTTGGCGCATGGGAGTATGACATTGTAGCGCCTCTGTATAAATGTAATATGACCGACATTATGGCTGCATTAGGTCTGGCTCAGCTGAGACGCTATCATGAATTGCTTTTGCGCAGGAAAGAGATTATAAAAAAATATGATGAAGGCTTAAGAGATCTTCCTGTTACAGCGCTGAAACACTATGGAGAGGATTATTCCTCCAGCGGACATCTCTACCTTGTACGCGTGCTGGGGAAGACCCGGGAGGAATGCAATAAAATAATAGAAAAAATGGCGGGAGCAGGAGTAGCAACGAATGTACATTACAAACCGCTTCCTATGTTAAGCGCATATAAGAATCTGGGATTTGATATAAAGGATTATCCAGGCGCTTATGCAATGTTTGAAAATGAGATTACTCTGCCGTTACATACAAAATTAACGGATGAAGAGGTGGCTTATATTATTGAAACATTTAGAAAGTGCATATAAGGAACAGTGAGATGAGAAAGTGGGAAGAATTACCGGAACATATGCAAAATGAGGAAGTAAGATATTATTATGATATTTTACAGAGGCGAAAGATATCTTTAAAACTGAAGAGAATATTTGATATTATTCTTGCAGCAGTTCTGTTAACGATTTTATTGCCTGCGCTGCTCGTGATTAGTGTTTTAATAAAACTAGATTCAAAGGGGCCGGTATTGTTTAAACAGATTCGGGTTACAGCATACGGAAAAAAATTCAGGATTTTAAAGTTCCGTACAATGGTTGAAAATGCGGAAAGTATGGGCGCTCAGGTCACGACTAAAGGAGACGGCAGAATAACACGGGTCGGACATATGCTGCGGAAGACAAGAATAGATGAATTTCCACAGCTTATCAATGTTCTTGCGGGTGACATGACTTTTGTGGGAACCAGGCCGGAAGTACCAAAATATACAAAAAGATATACAGATAAGATGAAAGCCACATGGCTTTTGCCGGCGGGAATCACTTCTCGGACAAGCATTGAATATAAGGATGAAGAACGTCTTTTGGAAAATGCGGAGAATGCAGATGAAGTGTATATAAAGGACGTGCTTCCAGCTAAAATGAGATACAATCTTAAGGAAATTGAAAAATTTAGTCTTATAAGAGACATTGATACAATGTTTCGTACTGTGACAGCAGTACTGCGATAAGAAAGAGACGGCAGAGAATATGAAGAAATTAACAGAAGCAGAATTGAAGAAATTACAAAAAATAAATATTGATATGGCGAAGTGTTTTGTACAGTTTTGTAAAAAGCATAATCTGACCTGTTATCTTTGCGGCGGCGGATGTATTGGAACAGTCAGGCATCAGGGAATGATACCGTGGGATGACGATTTGGATTTTTTTATGCCGAGAAAGGATTATGAGCGGGCGTGGAGACTATGGAGGAGGAAGTCACCGAATCCAAAGTATGTGCTGGAAAAATCAGACGCATGTCATGTTGATCATAATCTTTTTTTTACAATCCGCGATAAGGATACGACCTATATACGGCCATATCAGGAAAATCTGGATATTACCCATGGCGTTATACTTGATGTAATACCGCTGGACGGTTATCCGGACAGCAAAATGAAAAGAATGTTCCAATGCTTCTGGGCATTAATATATTCCTTGTATTGTTCTCAGGTAATACCGGAGAAACATGGAAAATTAATGGCCTTTTTGGGAACGGCGGCTTTGAGGCTGGTGCCTTCCAAGCGGGTACGTTACTGCATATGGCGTATGGCAGAAAAGAAAATGACAAAATATCCTATCGAAATGTGCAGTGGAATAACAGAACTATGTACCGGACCTGGATATATGAAAAACTGGTATCCCAGAGAGGCCTTTGAAAAGGCGGTCTTTCTTCCTTTTGAAGACGGGGAGATGCCGGTTCCGATTGGTTATGACGCGTACTTAAGGACGGCGTTTGGAGACTATATGAAGCTGCCGCCTGAGGAAAAACGTGTGGGACATCATGAGGCAGTGTTTATGGATCTTGACAGAAGCTATAAGGAATACAGGCATATTTATTATCTGAAGGAGGAGTAGGATATGATTTTTGGAGGAATCCTGGCGGGCGGTACTGGTTCGAGGATGAATATTTCAGATATGCCCAAGCAGTTTTTGAATTTGGGGGACAAGCCGATTATTATCCACACTTTAGAGAAATTTTTGGTGTGTCCGCAGATCGATTATATCTATATCGGTGTGCATGAGAACTGGCTGCTTCATATGGAAGATCTGATAGAGAAATATATTAAGATAAAGAAAGAGTCCATTCGTGTAGTGGCGGGCGGAGAAGACCGCAACAGTACGATCATGAATATTATAGCGGCAATTGAAAAGGATTTTGGCGAGAGCGACGAGAATTATATTGTTACGCATGATTCCGTGCGCCCGTTTATAACGGCAAGGATATTAAAGGATAATGTGGACGCGGTATTAAAGTATAAGGCTTGCGATACGGTGGTAAGCGCTGTAGATACGATTGTAATGTCAGAGGACGGAAATGTTATCAGCGGAATTCCGGATAGGAAAAAAATGTATCAGGGACAGACCCCCCAGAGCTTTCAGATAAATCTACTAAAAGCTCTGTATGTGAAACTGAGTGATGAGGAAAAGAGTATTCTTACAGATGCCTGCAAGATATGTGTTGTCAGACAGACGCCAGTATATCTGGTTGAGGGAGAGAACTCCAATCTTAAGATAACGACGGTGAGCGACTATAAGATAGCCCAGGCAATGGTAGGAGGAAAGTATATTGATTAGCTATACTTATCAGCTTGTGAGCCCGCAGGTATTCTCAGTAAAATATAGTGATATTGACTTAGGAAATAAGCTTCTGATGAGGCCCCGTTATATGGCGATTTGCCATGCGGATCAGAGATATTATCTGGGAAAAAGGGACAGAAAGATTTTGAACAGGAAGCTGCCGATGGCGCTGATTCATGAGTGTGTGGGCGAGGTGCTGTATGATCCTTCAGACCGATTTTCTCAGGGGGAATTAGTTGTGCCTATACCAAATGTTCCGTCTGATAATCTGCCGGATGATATATATGAGAACTATGGGACAGGCGCCCGCTTTTTATCCAGCGGCTACGACGGATTTATGCGGGAATATATTGATATGCCGCCGGAACGCGTTGTTTCAGCCGCCGGCATATCCCCGAGGCTGGCGGTTATTACAGAGTTTGTGAGCGTAGCGGTGCATGCAGTAAGCAGATTTTCGCGTATAGCGCACAGCAGCAGAAAACGGATAGGTATCTGGGGTGATGGAAGTATGGCTTACTGTGTGGCGTCTGTGCTAAAGACAGCTTTTCCCGAAAGCGAAATCATTGTTCTTGGAAAGCATCCGAGAAAACTGACGTATTTTTCCTTTGTCTCGCAAACCTTATTGACAGAGGATATGGAGAAGGATTTTTCAGTGGATCATGCCTTCGAGTGCTGCGGAGGAGACGGGAGCTATTATGCGATTCGTGACATTATATGCCATATTAAGCCTCAGGGAAGCGTAATGCTGATGGGGGTCAGTGAAAGTGAAATAGCAGTTAACACAAGAGATATTCTTGAAAAGGGACTGTCCTTTATTGG
>CAOJQZ010000101.1 GCA_948441955.1 uncultured Lachnospiraceae bacterium
CTTAATAACGTCAGCGGCATCATAATCCCTCCCTCTTTGTTTTTTCTTCTAAATCATAGGCGCCTCTATATTATTGATATTAATTATCAATTGCATTAATGATTATATTACAATTGAGAATAATTGTCAATAACATTAATGATAATTTTTCTCAATAAGTTTATCTATTCTTTAGACATAAACTCAATATTCAGGTCAACTCCTCCGGCGATTCCGTCTACCTGTCCGCTCTCGGAATACTGCCAGAAAATAAAATCATACGGCGTCTGCGGGGTACTCTCATAATCCGCATACCAAATCGGATAGTCCTCCAGCTTTTCCATGTCGTATTCAAACGCCTCCCATACCAGATTGCTGTATATCATAGGCTCATATCCAGCCTCTTTGATTTTTTCACAAAATAAGACGGTATTCCTTGTAAACTGTTCTCCTGTTACATCATCCGTACGGGCTTCATCATCCCGGATTCGTTCCGGATCATATACAACTGGAAGCTCCAGCTTATACTCTGCCAGATTATCCAGCACAAGCTGTACCTCCTCCATTGTTTCCTCCTCATTTACAGCCTGAGAAAACAGATAAACGCCTACATCTATATCCGCTTTCTGCGCATTTACAATATTTGTATGGAATGCCTCGTCAACATGCAGAAGCCCCTTCGTTCCATATTCCCGATAACCAATCCGCAAAAATGCAAAATCATATCCTGCTGCCTTCACCCTCTGCCAGTCAATCTCTCCTTGATGAGCGGATACATCCACTCCCTTTCGTACCAAATATCGTTTATCACCTGTATATTGTATCTCTCCTTCTGCATTTACTAAATACGACCAGTCATAATCATGAGACTTTATGTTAGGATTCACCTTCATCTCATGCTGCCTGCCCTGGGCATCAATGAATTTAAGCTTTTCCCATTCTTTTTCTTCCGTTTTTACTTCCAATACATCCTCTTGTGAAGTGAATTCTGCCTCCTGCTCTTTTTTCTCCGACCCCTCCTGTTTTATCACGGCCTTTTCCTCTTTCACCCTCTTCATATGAATTCCGCCTGAAACACCAACAATTATAAGCGCCGCCGTAACAAAACATGCTGTCGTTACGGCGGCTTCCTTTTTCGTTATCCTGTCCCCTCTCCTATCTGTTTTTCTATTTCTTCTGCTTCTTTTTTTCTCCATAATTATCCTTTCTCTTTCTTGTAATTAGAAAATTTTGCTACAAAAATCGAGCTATAATAAAAGAAGGCACATAATCTCCTTTTACTATAGCTCGACTGGGTTTCTAACTTATGATTCTATTTCCTCAAACTCTTCTTCTATAACGGAGTAATCCTCTGCTTCATCTGCACCGTATTCCTGAATGAGCTCCATGTCGTCCTCGAACTCGTCATATTCCTTAAGCTCCGGCTCTTCTTCCTCTATGACAATGTCGTCTTCCAGTTCGATTTCCCCGTCAATTTCAACATCGCGGTATTTTCTCATGCCGGTTCCCGCCGGTATATGCTTGCCGATAATGACATTTTCTTTCAGGCCCACAAGCGGATCTATCTTACCTTTAATGGCTGCTTCCGTCAGCACCTTTGTTGTCTCCTGGAAGGACGCTGCAGACAGGAAGGAATTTGTAGCAAGGGAAGCCTTGGTAATACCCAGCATAATCTGTTCGCCGATCGCCGGCTCTTTCCCATCTCTTTCTAATTCCTTATTCTTATCTTCAAATTCCAGAATATCTACATTCGTTCCCGGGAGGAATTCAGAGTCCCCGGCATCTTCAATACGAACCTTCTTAAGCATCTGCCGAACGATTACTTCGATATGCTTATCATTAATGTCAACACCCTGGAGGCGGTATACTCTCTGTACCTCCTGAATCATATAATCCTGTACGGCACGCAGCCCCTTAATCTTCAGAATGTCGTGAGGATTTACACTTCCCTCTGTCAGCTCATCGCCGGCTTCAAGCTCGTCGCCGTCCTTGATCTTGATACGGGAACCATATGGGATCAGATAGGCCTTTGATTCACCGGTCTCCTGATTGCTCACAATGACCTCTCGCTTTTTCTTGGTATCATTGATATTTGCAGTTCCTGCAAATTCAGTGATAATTGCAAGTCCCTTGGGCTTTCTTGCCTCAAAAAGCTCCTCCACACGCGGAAGACCCTGTGTAATATCATCGCCGGCCACACCGCCTGTATGGAAGGTACGCATGGTAAGCTGGGTTCCCGGTTCGCCAATAGACTGTGCGGCAATAATTCCTACTGCCTCGCCCACCTGTACCGGCTCGCCGGTTGCCATATTTGCGCCGTAGCATTTTGCACAGATACCATCATGAGAGCGGCAGGTAAGGATGGTACGGATCTTAATCTTGGAAAGAGGCGCCCCATTTTCATCCACGCCCTTTTTAATAATCAGCTCTGCACGTTTCGGTGTCACCATATGGTTTGCTTTCACAAGAATATTGCCCTCTTTATCTACAATATTCTCACAAAGATAACGTCCCGTAATACGCTCCTGAAGGCTTTCAATCTCTTCCTTTCCGTCAGAAAAGGCACGTACATACATGCCCGGAATCTCTTCTCCCTTTTCCACACAGTCAACCTCGTGGATGATCAGTTCCTGGGATACATCTACCAGACGCCTTGTCAGGTATCCGGAGTCTGCAGTACGAAGGGCGGTATCTGAAAGTCCCTTACGTGCTCCGTGGGCCGACATGAAGTATTCCAGTACGTCCAGACCCTCACGGAAGTTAGACTTAATTGGAAGCTCAATGGTACGTCCCGTTGTATCTGCCATAAGTCCGCGCATACCTGCAAGCTGCTTAATCTGCTTATCAGAACCGCGGGCGCCGGAATCGGCCATCATGAAAATGTTATTATACTTGTCAAGTCCTTTAAGAAGTTTCTTTGTAAGGGCGTCGTCTGTTGCCTTCCAGGTCTCCACAACCTCTTTGTAACGCTCTTCCTCCGTAATAAGACCGCGTTTAAAGTTCTTTGTAATCTGATCCACCGTATCCTGTGCCTGTTTAATCATTTCAGGCTTCTCAGGCGGTACGGTCATATCAGAGATAGACACGGTCATGGCCGCCCTTGTAGAATATTTATACCCGATAGATTTTACTGCATCCAGTACTTCTGCTGTCGCAGTAGAACCATGGGTGTTAATAACCTTTTCGAGAATCTGTTTCAGCTGCTTCTTTCCTACGTGGAAATCTACCTCCGGAAGCAGCTCATTTCCTTCCACTTCACGATCAACAAATCCAAGATCCTGCGGAATAATTTCATTGAAAAGGAGACGTCCCAGAGTAGACTCGATTGTACCGGTCTTCACACCCTTATCTGCCAGCCGCCTGGACACACGTACCTTGATGCGTGAATGGAGGGTGAGAGCCTCATTTTCATAGGCAAGAATCGCTTCATTTACACTCTTGAACACCTTTCCCTCGCCAAGCGCTCCCGGCCTCTCCTGGGTCAGATAGTAGATACCAAGTACCATATCCTGAGAAGGTACGGCAACCGGACCTCCGTCAGAGGGCTTCAGCAGGTTATTCGGTGACAGAAGAAGGAAACGGCACTCTGCCTGGGCCTCTACAGAAAGAGGAAGATGGACTGCCATCTGATCCCCGTCAAAGTCAGCATTATATGCAGTACATACGAGAGGATGAAGCTTAATAGCCTTGCCTTCTACAAGGATCGGTTCAAATGCCTGAATACCAAGTCTGTGAAGCGTAGGGGCGCGGTTCAACATAACCGGATGCTCCTTTATAACCTCCTCAAGGACATCCCACACCTCCGGCTGAAGCCTTTCTACCATCTTCTTGGCATTCTTAATATTATGCGCGGATCCGTTCTGCACAAGCTCCTTCATCACAAATGGTTTGAACAGCTCAATTGCCATCTCCTTTGGAAGACCGCACTGGTAAATTTTAAGCTCGGGGCCTACCACAATAACAGAACGTCCGGAATAGTCCACACGCTTTCCTAACAAATTCTGACGAAAACGGCCGGATTTACCTTTCAACATATCAGACAGCGACTTAAGCGCTCTGTTGCCCGGCCCTGTTACCGGACGGCCGCGGCGGCCGTTGTCAATCAAGGCGTCTACCGCTTCCTGAAGCATTCTCTTTTCATTTCTTACGATAATGTCCGGTGCGCCCAGCTCAAGAAGGCGTTTCAGACGGTTATTTCTGTTAATAATCCTCCGATACAAATCATTTAAGTCAGACGTAGCGAAACGGCCTCCGTCAAGCTGCACCATCGGACGAAGATCCGGCGGAATAACCGGAATGTTTGTCATAATCATCCACTCGGGCTTATTTCCCGACTCACGAAAGGCTTCAATAACCTCCAGACGCTTCACGATTCTTGCACGCTTTTGACCGGTAGCCCCTTTAAGGCCAGACTGCAACTCTTCATAATCTTTGTCAAGATCAATTGCCTCTAAAAGCTCCTGAATGGCCTCTGCTCCCATGCCCACACGGAAGCCGCTTCCCCAGGCCTCCAGCGCCTCCTGATATTCCTGCTCAGAAAGTACCTGCTTATACTGCAGATCTGTCTGTCCTCTGTCCAGTACAATGTAGGATGCAAAATACAGCACCTTTTCCAGCGTCCTCGGCGACAAATCAAGAATCAGACCCATACGGCTTGGGATTCCTTTAAAATACCAGATATGCGACACCGGCGCGGCGAGAGCAATATGTCCCATACGCTCGCGGCGCACACTTGACTTCGTAACCTCCACGCCGCATCTGTCACATACGACGCCCTTGTAACGTATCTTCTTATACTTACCGCAGTGACATTCCCAGTCCTTGCTCGGTCCAAAAATCCTCTCACAGAAAAGACCGTCCTTTTCCGGCTTTAAGGTTCTGTAATTAATGGTCTCCGGCTTGGTAACCTCGCCTCTTGACCACTCAAGAATCTTATCGGGTGATGCCAAACCGATCTTGATTGCATCAAACGTCATTGGCTGATATGATTGTTCCCTAT
This sequence comes from uncultured Lachnospiraceae bacterium, assembly GCA_948441955.1. Classification (GTDB taxonomy): domain Bacteria; phylum Bacillota; class Clostridia; order Lachnospirales; family Lachnospiraceae; genus CAPEBR01. The sequence continues at coordinate 4,979 of CAOJQZ010000101.1, forward strand.
TATTTTCTGGCATACTGGCACCCCTTCCTAATATTCAATGTCTGATAAATCATCTTCAAAATCGTCTGTTTCCTCAAACTCTATTTCATACTCCTCATCAGGCTCTTCCTCTATATCAATGAGTTCTTCTCCCTGGAATTCCTGCTCTGTGTATCCCTGTTCCCCAAAATTATCATTCTGCTGGTACTTTCTGTCTCCCTCAATCAATGAGCGGAAATCTGTTTCGCCCATATCTACAGTTTCCATAATCTCAACCTCTGTATTATCGTCACGCAGCACGCGCACGTCAAGGCCAAGTGACTGTAGCTCCTTAAGAAGTACCTTAAAGGACTCTGGTATACCCGGTTCCGGAACGTTTTCACCCTTAATAATGGCCTCGTAGGTCTTCACACGGCCCACAACGTCATCTGATTTTACAGTCAGAATTTCCTGAAGCGTGTAGGAAGCGCCATAAGCTTCCAGCGCCCATACCTCCATCTCACCGAAACGCTGGCCTCCGAACTGCGCCTTGCCGCCTAACGGCTGCTGCGTTACCAGAGAATACGGACCTGTGGAACGTGCATGAATCTTATCGTCAACAAGGTGATGAAGTTTAAGATAATGCATGTGCCCAATTGTTACCGGGCTGTCAAAATATTCCCCTGTTCTTCCGTCACGAAGACGAACCTTTCCGTCTCTGGATATCGGCACGCCCTTCCAAAGCTTCCTGTGCTCTCTGTTCTCCGACAGATACTCGAGAACCTCCGGAAGCAGCTCTTCCTTATGCTTATTTTCAAACTCTTCCCAGCTTAAATTTACATAATCATTTGCAAGGTCAAGAGTATCCATAATGTCATCCTCATTGGCGCCGTCAAATACCGGAGTAGCAATATTAAAGCCCAGCGCCTTTGCGGCAAGCGACAGATGAATCTCCAGCACCTGTCCGATGTTCATACGTGAAGGAACGCCAAGGGGATTCAGCACGATGTCAAGAGGCCGGCCATTTGGAAGGAACGGCATATCCTCCACCGGAAGTACACGGGACACAACACCTTTATTCCCATGACGGCCGGCCATCTTATCACCCACAGATATCTTTCTTTTCTGGGCAATATAAATGCGGACGGACTGATTCACTCCCGGAGAAAGCTCATCTCCGTTATCCCTTGTAAATACCTTCGCATCTACAACAATGCCATATTCACCATGAGGAACCTTCAGAGACGTATCCCTTACCTCACGGGCCTTTTCGCCAAAAATTGCACGGAGAAGCCTTTCCTCTGCAGTAAGCTCTGTCTCGCCCTTGGGAGTAACCTTTCCTACCAGAATATCTCCGGCACGAACCTCAGCGCCGATGCGGATAATTCCTCTCTCGTCAAGATTCTTAAGCGCATCGTCGCCAACACCTGGAATGTCTCTGGTAATCTCCTCAGGTCCAAGCTTTGTATCCCGGGCCTCAGCCTCATATTCTTCAATGTGTACGGATGTGTATACGTCATCCTGTACCAGCCTTTCACTTAACAGTACGGCGTCCTCGTAATTATAGCCCTCCCATGTCATAAACCCGATAAGAGGATTTTTTCCAAGAGCCATCTCACCGTTAGAGGTAGACGGACCGTCTGCAATCACATCGCCCGCCTCCACTATATCGCCCTTTACCACAATCGGCCTCTGATTATAACAGTTGCTCTGATTACTTCTTAAAAACTTTGTCAGTTTGTATCTTTTTAAATTTCCGTCATCTCCGCGGATTGTAATTTCTCTGGAGGTAGCACGCTCTACTACGCCTCTTTCCTCTGCTACAATACATACGCCGGAATCGACTGCCGCCTTCTCCTCCATACCTGTCCCCACAACCGGAGCCTCCGTCATGAGGAGCGGCACTGCCTGACGCTGCATGTTGGAACCCATCAGCGCACGGTTCGCATCAT
>CAOJQZ010000102.1 GCA_948441955.1 uncultured Lachnospiraceae bacterium
TCCAGCGGCTTTACCTGGAGCCTGTATATCCGCCTTAAGAGAATTGTTGATAATATCATAGATGCAATCTCCGCAATAGGGAAGGCCCACCACACGGCAGACAGCCCAAATACCTTAGCAAATATGTAGGCCACCGGAAGCAGTACGGCAAGCTGCCTTGCAGCGGATGTGATCAGGCTGTAAATCCCGTTTCCAAGAGCCTGGAATACACTTCCCGCGATAATGCAGAAACCGGCAACCGGGAATGGGATACTGATAATCCGAAGAGCCGGAATACCAATATCAAGCATATGATCCGAGGCGTCAAAGAGATTCTTTAGGAGAAATTCCGCGCCAAACTGGAAAAGCAGCAGTCCGGCAGTCATAATAGATACAGAAATCAGGACGCTAAGCTTGACGGTATCTGTAATCCGTTTTTTCTTCCGTGCGCCGTAGTTGTAGGCAATGATTGGAGTCATGCCGTTATTGAGCCCGAAAATCGGCATAAAGATAAAGCTCTGGAGCTTAAAATATACACCGAATACTGCTGCCGCAGTGGAAGAGAACATGAGCAGGATTTTATTCATGCCAAAGGTCATGACAGAGCCTATGGACTGCATGACAATGGAAGGGAGCCCGACCTTATAAATGGTAAGTATAGTCTGCCGGTGGGGACGGAAATGCTTAAGGCTGATATTAATTTCCTTGTTTCTCGTCTGGTTAAAATATATGGAGAGGCAGACGGCGATAATCTGCCCGGTAATGGTGGCTATGGCGGCGCCTGCAACCTCAAGCCTTGGAAAACCGAACAATCCAAAAATCATAATCGGATCCAAAACAATATTAATGATTGCCCCCAGTCCCTGTGTAACCATGTTATAGAAGGTTTTCCCCGTGGACTGCATCAGCCTTTCGAAGGTAATCTGCAGAAAAATCCCGGCACAGAAAATCGTAATTATAGACATATATTCTGTTCCGTATTTTACAATGACGGGATTATCTGTCTGAAGTGTGAAAAACAGATTGGAACCAAATCCCCCTAGTACAGCAAAGACCATACAGCTTACAATAGTAAGAAAAAGGCCGTTTCTTGCGGCCCTGTTGGCGCCTTCAAAATTCTTTTCGCCCAGATTCCGTGACAGCAGTGCGTTAATGCCTACACCAGTGCCGGAGGCAATGGAAATCATCAGCGTCTGTATCGGAAACGCAAGGGAAACCGCGGTAAGAGCATCTTCACTGAGCTTTGCAACGAACATGCTGTCTACAATATTATAAAGGGCCTGCACCAGCATGGACAGCATCATGGGCAGGGACATGGTAATCAATAATTTCGGTATGGGCATAACGCCCATTTTGTTTTCCTGCATAGCGGCAGAGTGTTCTGCTATTTTTGTCATATACGTATACCTCCCGTTGTTTTTCGAACATAAGGGCTATTATAGCATGCATATTTTTGCAATGCAATATAGTATTTAAAAGATAAGGGGTGTCATATATATAGATGAAAGAAAACAGGAAGGAACCTAAGCTGTGAATGGACGAAGACGTTATCATGAAATAAAGGTATTGTGTCTGATACTTATGTTTGCAAGTTTTATATATGAAGGAATATTTTCAGAAAGCAGTCATTTGGATGTAGAAAGCAGTACGGTTATAAAGGAGGAAATAGCAGAAAAAAATAGCAAAAAAACAAAGGAGGAAATAGAGCCGCCAAGAATTGCAATCACCTTTGACGACGGACCCAACGCCGCATGTACAGGCAGGCTTCTCGACGGCCTTAAGGAACGGGGAATTAAAGCAACGTTTTTCCTTATCGGCGAATATGCAGAAATGAACCCGGAGCTTGTGGGCCGAATTCATGAGGAGGGGCATGTGATTGGAAACCATACCTATCATCATGTAGATATTACACGGCTGTCGGATGAAGAAGCGGCTTATGAGATCAACGAAACAGATAAGGTGGTTTACGGAATTACCGGCGAGCATATCCGGTATGTGAGGCCGCCCTTCGGAGTATGGCAGAAGGATCTGGAGCTTGAGATGGAAGTGCTGCCGGTTATGTGGACCATTGATCCGCTTGACTGGACAACGGAAAATGTAGACGAAATTGTAAATAAGGTAGTGACGGAGGCAGAGGAAGGTGGTATTATTCTATTGCATGACTGTTATGAATCTTCTGTGGATGCCGCCCTTCGGATTGTGGATATTCTTACAGAGGAAGGGTATGAATTTGTAACAGTTGAAGAAATGATACTGGATTAGAAAAGATGACGGATATGAATGAATTTTCAAGAACAGAATTATTGATAGGAAGGAAAGGGCTTGAGAGGCTTAGGGCATCAAAGGTTCTTGTGTTTGGTGTTGGCGGCGTGGGATCCCACTGCATCGAGGCTCTTGCAAGATGCGGTGTGGGAAAGCTTGTTCTGGTGGATAATGATAAGGTTTCTCTTACAAATATTAACCGCCAGTCCATTGCTTACCACAGCACAGCAGGGCAGTTTAAGACAAAGGTTATGAAGGAGAGAATCCGGGATATTTGTCCGGAAACAGAGGTCACCACCTATGAAACTTTTGTCCTGCCGGAAAATATAGAGGAAATACTTGCGGAAAAGCCGGATTATATGATAGATGCAATTGATACGGTGACAGCCAAGCTTGCAATTGCCGAAAAGGCACAGGAGTACAAAATACCGCTTATCAGCAGCATGGGTACGGGAAATAAGCTTCACGGGGAGCTTTTTGAGATTGCAGACATCAATGAAACAAGCGTGTGCCCTCTCTGCCGGGTGATGAGGAAGGAGCTTAGGGCAAGAGGGATAGGGCATCTGAAGGTATTATATTCAAAGGAGAAGCCGGTGGAAACAGACGGACGGGATACAGGGGAGGAGAAGGGAAGTAAGCGTTCTCTTCCGGGGAGCATATCCTTTGTGCCGCCGGTGGCCGGACTTTTGATTGCAGGTGAAGCGCTGCGGGATTTGATAGGAGGATAAGAGAATGGATCTGTTCGAATATGCGAGAGAAAAAAATATGGATAGGGAGGCGCCCCTTGCTTCAAGACTGCGGCCGGCGACTCTTGAGGAGGTGGTAGGGCAGCAGCATATTATCGGGAAGGACAAGCTGCTTTACCGCGCCATTAAAGCGGATAAGCTTGGTTCTATCATTTTCTACGGGCCTCCGGGGACGGGGAAAACTACCCTTGCTAAGGTAATCGCCCATACCACCAGATCTGAATTTACTCAGATTAATGCCACCGTGGCCGGGAAAAAGGACATGGAAGAGGTAGTGAAAAGGGCGAAGGATACCCTTGGCATGTACCAGAAGAAAACGATTCTTTTTATAGACGAGATTCATCGGTTTAATAAGGGGCAGCAGGATTATCTTCTTCCTTTTGTGGAAGACGGAACCGTTACTCTGATTGGAGCAACCACAGAAAATCCGTACTTTGAGGTGAACGGGGCGCTGATTTCACGTTCCAGTATTTTCGAGCTTTATCCCCTTGAAAAGGAAGAAATAAAAATACTTATCCGCCGGGCGGTATATGATGTGGAAAAGGGAATGGGAAGCTATGGGGCGGTGATCGATGAGGAAGCGCTGGATTTTCTTGCTGATATTTCCGGAGGAGATGCAAGAAATGCATTAAAAGCCGTAGAGCTTGGAGTTCTGACGACGGACAGAAGCGAGGACGGGAAGATTCATATTACTCTTGAAATAGCTTCCCAATGTACTCAGAAAAGGGTGGTCCGCTATGATAAGACTGGGGACAATCACTATGATACAATATCTGCGTTTATTAAGAGCATGAGAGGATCCGATCCGGATGCAGCGGTATATTATCTTGCAAAGATGCTCTATGCAGGGGAGGATATTAAATTTATTGCAAGACGGATCATGATCTGTGCTTCCGAGGATGTGGGAAATGCAGATCCAATGGCCCTTACGGTGGCGGTATCCGCAGCACAGGCCGTAGAGAGAATCGGGATGCCGGAGGCCCAGATTATTTTGTCTCAGGCAGTGCTTTATGTGGCGTCGGCGCCGAAGAGTAATTCAGCGGTAAACGCTGTCAGTATGGCGATGGAAAACGTAAGAAATTATAAGACAACCGTTCCGGCGCATCTTCAGGATGCCCACTATAAAGGCTCTAAAAATCTGGGGCGCGGTATCGGATATAAATATGCACATAATTATCCGAATCATTATGTAGAGCAGCAGTATATGCCAAAGGAGATAGAGGGAACCGTCTTTTATGAACCCGGGGATAACGGGAAGGAAAAAGAGATAAAGGAGTGGCTTGCATTTATAAGAAAAGAACATTGAGAGAGACGGCCAAGCTTAAAAAAAGAAAACAGCCTGACCAGGGGGCGGCTTCATAGCTTTATTGTATCTTCAGTCTTGAAGCTTTCAAAATATGAGAGCTGAAAAATTATTATACAAATATTGATTTTTTGCAGGCGGTATGATATGATTTTTTTACTTGGCAGCAAGAAGCTGTCTTGACGGGCAGAAGCTCTTGAATTTTGAGATGTTATATTAACTTTAGACGCAGACGGATGTCGGCAGAGTTTTAAGAAAGATATGCACATGAAGGCATATGACTCTTCAGAAGGAGAGGCATGTGCTTTTTTTGGGCACAAATTAAGAAAACTAAGGAGGAAAGAGATGAAAAAATTCGTTTTATTGTTGTTGGCAGTACTGTTGGTATTTTTTATATTCGGCTGTGGTGCGGATTCCGATCCGCAGAAGGGAAGGAAGATGGAGGAGGGAAGCGCTGACGCCAGTACGTTGGTATACGGGAGCGGAGATTATACCAGAATTAACCCAGCCATGGATGAACACGGAGAGATCAATATCCTGATTTTCAACGGCCTTACCGCCCATGACGGTGAGAATCAGGTGATTCCAGGGCTTGCCAAGAATTGGGAGTTTGATGAAGAGAACTGCACATATACCTTTCACCTGGAGGAGGATGTAAAATGGCACGATGGAGAGGATTTTACCGCAGATGATGTTAAGTTTACAATTGAAGCTGTTATGAATCCGGAGAATGGTTCTGAGAATGCATCGAATTATGAAGATATTGAAGAAATCACAGTGGCTGATGATCATACCATATCTTTTAAACTGACGGCGCCGAATGTCGCTTTTCTTGATTATATGACGATGGCAGTGCTTCCAGAGCATCTTCTTAAAGGAGAGAATATGCAGGAGTCTGATTTCTTTCGTAATCCGGTGGGGACAGGTCCGTACAAGCTGGAAAGCTGGGATGAGGGACAGGCCATTACCCTTGTGAAGAATGAGAATTATTTTAAAGGCGAGGCAGAAATTGGACGGATTGTTTTTAAAATTGTACCGGATGACAATGCCAAAGCGGTTCAGATGGAATCCGGAGAACTCGATCTGGCCCTTTTAACCCCGAAGGATGCACAAAACTTTATTGATAAAGAAGGGTATAATTGCTATGACATGAAGACCTCTGATTATCGGGGAATCCTTTTTAATTTCCAAAATGAATATTGGATGAAGAACAGAGATATTATCCCGGCAGTCTGTTATGCAATCGACAGACAGGCAATCATTGATGCAATTCTTCTTGGACAAGGAATTACAGCTTATGGACCCCTACAGCGCAACATTTATAATAATGAGGATGTAGAGCATTATGATTATAATCCGGAGAAAGCAAAAGAGATACTTGAGGCGGCCGGATGTAAGATGGGCGGCGATGGTTTTTATGAGAGAGACGGCGAAACAGTTGGATTTGTTATCAGTGCAGGCGCGGGAGATCAGGTTCGGGTGGACATTGCTCAGGCGGCGGCACAACAGCTCGGCGAGGCCGGAATTGCGTGTACGGTAGATATCCCGACGCAAGTTGACTGGGGAGGACAGATGGCATACCTGATCGGATGGGGAAGCCCGTTTGATGCCGACGACCATACTTATAAGGTTTTTGGTACGGATAAAGGGGCAAACTACAGCGGATATTCCAATGAGCAGGTGGATAAATATCTGACAGAGGCCCGTCAGTCTGATGACCCGGAAGTCCGTGCAGAAGCGTATGACATGTTTCAGACTGAGCTGGCAAAGGATCCGGCTTACGCATTTATCTGCTATGTGGATGCAAACTATGTGGCCAAATCCGGCATTGCGGGTATCAGCCCGGATACGGTTTTGGGACATCACGGGGTCGGAATATTCTGGAATGCAGCAGATTGGACAATCTCGAAATAAATATATGGGGGAAGGGTTATGTCTGAATTATTGGAGGTTAGGAATCTGTCAGTCAGTTTTTATACTCCGGAAGGGGAAGTACAGGCTGTACGGGACGTAAGCTTTTCGCTGAAGGCCGGGGAAGTACTGGCTGTAGTGGGAGAATCCGGATGCGGGAAAAGTGTGATGTGTAAAAGTATTATGAAGCTCTTGCCGTCCTCAGCAAGGATAAAAGCAGGCAGTATCTGTATAAATGGCACGGATATTGCGGAATACCGGGAAAGAGACATGTATAAACTCCGGGGGAAGCTTT
>CAOJQZ010000103.1 GCA_948441955.1 uncultured Lachnospiraceae bacterium
CGTTTTTCAGAAGAATTCCCTTTATCACACTATAATTACCCGGCAACCCCACATCCTCGTCTGTGTACTTCAGCTGATAATTGACAGATGGCCCCATATAAGCAATCTCTCCCTGCACGACGCTCCACAGCTGACCTTTTTCTTCAAAAAACAGACTTACTGAAAGCGTGTCTCCCCCTGACAGACGAAGGCCCTTGCCGTGAATATGAACCGTACTTTCCCTCTCCTCTTGTTCCACCTTCACGAACCCCACATTGCGTGTCCGTTTTCCTTGCTCGTATTCATACAGATAGCGAATAAATCGTTTCAACATCCCACTTCCAATATTATATCATTTATCACAATCTATTCCGCCTCTCTGGAAAAAATTACATAATCGCCTTTAATTCCTGATATAACCTTTTGGCATAGCTGTCTGTCATGCCGCACACATAGTCTGTCACCAAAAGCAGCCTGAGATACAGTTTCTCAACCTCCGCCCTGCCTTCTGCATGATGATGATATGCCCTTTTATAATTACTGGAAATAAAAGATATCATTCTCAAGTCAATAGAATCCATCGCTTCTTTCTCATCGTCATATTTTATAACTGCCGTTACAAATTTATCCATGAGAAAATCAATCATAGCTGCCTCAGAAACCTCCATGCGGTATATAGCTTCCGTTGTAAATACCTCCCTATACGCAAGGCTTCCAAGGAGTTCCATAAGCCTGTCTGCAAAAGTGTCATGAAACAGATCATATTTATATTCTCCCGCCATAATTTCCCTGTAATTTGACGTAAATCCATAGGTGGCGCAGTTAATCAGAAAGCCCTGTACACGAACAATCCAGTTTTTGATAGCATATTCTTCCGGATTATCCACATGCTTTTCTTTCCCCCTCTGGTAAAGCTCCATCAGCTTATCTGCGGGTCTGAAGATCTCCCTCCCGGCATCCTGTATCTCCTGCAGAGCTCTTAACTCCTCCAACAGCTTATAGTACGTTATAAATCCTTTTATAAATGCATCCTCAATATCTGCCGTTTTATATGCAATATCGTCTGCAGCCTCCAGAATATAAGTAAGAGGATGCCGGCATCCTCTTGTTCCCGTCTCCTGTTGAATATCCTCAAAAATATCTGCATCCGCGTAATAATAGCCCAGTTTTTTATCTTTTATATTCCCATTCCCTTTATTAATCTGTGTAGATGCCACCGGGTATTTTACAATTGTATTAAGAAGCGCATAGGTTAGATTCATTCCCTGTTCATCCACAAGAAAATGAAGCTTTGTAACAAGCCGCAGCGCCTGAGCGTTTCCCTCAAAATGATAAAAATCCTCTCTCATCTGCGGGGTCAATGTCTGCTCCACTGACCTTCCGTGATAAGAAAGCTCCGGCAACTTTCTTTTAAACCATTCCCTTATAGCCGTCTCCCCGAAATGTCCAAAGGGAGGGTTTCCAATATCATGAATCAAGCCCGCGCACTGCAGGATGCTGCAGATATCCTCCTTCATACGCAAAGTAAACTCCCCATCCTTCTTATAAGCCAAAATATTCTCTCCGATATTCTGGCCGAGAGATTTTGCAAATGAAGAGACCTCCATTGAATGGGTCAGCCTTGTACGTATAAAATCGCTCTTGTCAAGAGGAAAAACCTGTGTCTTATCCTGAAGCCGCCGAAAGGATGCGCTGCCAATGATACGGTGATAATCCTTCTCAAACTCACTTCTTAGATCTGTACTTTTTATATCTCTGTTTCTTCCTGCCGCCCCCCGGCATCTCTTTGTCGACAGTAATTGCGCCCAGTTCATTATCCTTAGCTCCTTATCCTGCTAGTCAAGATAAATCGGCGGTTCATAGTCGTTTCCCAAAAGGGCCTTCTTACGCTCCTGGTAACCCAGGAATGCCCACTCCGTCATATCCGTCCACCTGTGTTCCGCACGATCATATACCTGTACATATCCTATTCGGTCAGGATGCATTCTTACACTGTTTGTTTTATACTCTTTTCCGGTATAGGGATTCACATCACCCAGCTCCGTATCCTCATCTGCATCCATATACATCCCATTTGCAATGTACAAATCCTCGTCTGCCTCATAACCGGCTTGATACACCTCCATGTCCTCGTCTGCATCTGCCAGCTCAATTTCCTCAAAGCCGCCTTCATCCTCCGAAATTTCCCAGGAAGGTTCCTCCCTCCTGTTTCTGTGAAGATAAGATTTCCAGCCCCTGGATTTTTCTTCATTTTCAGAAATAAAGCTTCTCCGTCCCTTTCTTCCTTCCGCCTCCAGCGCCTCCACCTCAGCCAAAAGCTCCTCAACGCTGCTTGAAGATTTCAGCTGCTCCGGCATGTCCGGTGCGCTTTCATTTATATTTCCCCGAACTGTTTCCTCCTCTTCTATCGCGTCCAGCCTCTCGTGAATATCCAGAAGTTCTCCAATCGTTATATCACGTTCTCTTACTGGCGCTTCCTCCGCCGCTGCGGAAGCTTCCGCAGCCGATACTTTCTCCGTCTCTTTCTGCCGGACGTCCTGAGGGACAGAAACATTTTCCCCTAATATACTAAGCTGAAGAGGACATTCCAATATCCCCGCTATCATACGCATATCCTGCTCCTGAAAATTATCTCTCGACAGTCTTTGGGTAAGATTTTGCCGGGACATCTTCTTTCCTGTCTTTTCCTCAATCAGACCGGCAAGCTCCTTTATCGTCATTCTTTTACGGTTTAAAACAATTTTAACCTGCTCCCCAAACGTTAATTCAAGCATTTTGGTCCCTCCTGATTATTTTTATACATGCCCCCGTTTCATCCTTTTACAGCCCCAGCTTATCTGCAATCGCCGTCATCTCCTCCAGCGCTACATCAATCAGATCATCCAGACTAAGTCCGGTAAATTCAATACTTTCCATATAATCTCTGTTTGCACCTGCTGCAAACCTGCTCTCATTAAACCTCTTTATAACTGACTTATGTTTAACACTTGCCACCTTTTTATCCGGATAGATCTGTGCCACTGCCTTTACAAATCCACTCATAGGATCAGCCGCCAATATGGAATATTGAAGCTTCGTCCTTGCTTTCGTCCTGCTCTTGGGATTATGGGCACAGATCGCATCAAACAAAACCTTATCCTCAACGCCTTCTTTTTTAAGTATCTCAACCGACGTTGGTCCATGTACGCTCATATCATGCTGCCAATCGCACTGCTCCTCATCAAGGTCATGAAGAAGCCCTACAATTCCCCAGTACTCCACGTCATCCGGCGCAAGACGTTTCGCAAGTCCCCGCATAATGGCTTCTACCGCATAGGAATGTGTAATATAGTTCTCACCTTTCATGTATTTCATCAATATATCATGTGCCTGTTCTCTATTCATAAAAATCATCCTCCCATTTATTCATCCACAATTTCCACATCCTGTATCATCACCGGCTTTCCCGCCTCCTGGCACAGCTGCACCAGACTGCTGTGATCGCCGTAATACGCATCGCAAAGGGCAATTGCCCGATCAAGCTCTGCCGTATCGTCATAGATTCCAAAACCTTCTTCTCTGTACCATTCCACCAGCTTTTTATATTCCTGCCACAACTGCGGTCTCATAGATTCTATCGTAGCTTTGATAAGCGGATGGGGTCTCCAGAGCAGCGCCGTCTCCTCTTTATTCTGCTTAAATATCCGGAACACGCTCTTCATTTTCCCAATCATCTTATCCTCATGCTGCAGGAGCGCAGTTACACTATTATTATAAAGAATGAGCTTCCTCCACTGTCCGTCTTCTTTTTCTATAATCCGCTCCCATTCCTCCGGAATATCTACATTCTCCTTACGGGTGCTGAGAACTTTATCCATCTTCGGCGAACCAAGCCCTGATATTCTGCCTTCCCAATATTTCCGGGTAAATCCATGCTCTGCCGTATATTCTGTCAGTACGTCAATATAGACCCTGCGCATATTTTCTGACTGGACGATCACCTGGTCTGCATGAAGCACACCCGGCGCAGTACAAAAATGTTCAATGCCTTTTCTCTCATCCGGGTCATCGGGATTAGGCTCCGCCAGAACGAAATATGGAATATATACCAGCTTATTTGTAAAGTTTTTCAGATTCTTTGTAAAGAAAAACGGATCTACGCTTGTGACAAAATTACAGTCATCATAGGGGTTGTGAATAAATATAATATCCGGAAATCTTTTCGTAAAATCATACTCCTTATAGTGCGTCACCGGCACATAATCCGGGTATTCCTCTCCCTCATAATGTATCTCCTTAAAGCTTCCGTCCGGATTCTTATCATAATAAGGAATCGGAACCACATATGCGTCGCAGTCCTTATCTTTATCTGCTGCCATCCACACACTCTCAAGAGAATCCCACATGGAGGCTTTATAAGGCAGAAATACCACCTCCAGCCTGTCCGGTACCTCGGCGCTGATTGCCCTTCGAATCTGTCTCAGGTGATTCACAAGGTCCTTTTGCATCTCCCGCCGTTTTATAGGATGCCTTACAACCAGAGTCATCTCATACAGGCACTCGCAGTACTCCTCGAGCCTTGACACACTGTCTGTATCGTCTCCGTATACTTCTTCAATCTCATTTCCCATCATAATTGCAGTATCCTGACAATCCGCCAGAAGCTGAAGAATCCCTTCTTCGTTGATCTCCGTCCTGCTTACTGCATCTTTAAGCACCTTGTTCGCCTTTTCCAGTGAACCCGTCATGGAAAGCAGCTGCTGTCTTACCGCTCGGCTCATATTATAACTCTCCTCATCTCTGGTTTACGTTTTCTTATATAATATCGTATTGTATACATCATAACTTAAGCCTCCTCTTTGAATTAGATATCCTGCCGCCCTCACAGACTCTTCAGTCTTTCCCCGGCAGGCTCATACCCGTCTGCCTTAGCCATTCTGTAATACCGGACTGCCTCCTCTCTTCTCCCATTCACCTCGAACCACACGCCGAGATTATACGCCGCCTTAAAGGAACCGTTTCCTTTTACACCCTCATGCTCCGGCACTTCTCCGATTTCCAGACACCTCCTATAGCATTTCTCGATTTCCGGCAGATATCCTATATATTTCTTCACATCTGAGAATATCGCCTTTGTATAAAAAGTTCCGCAGGCAAAGTGATAATCCGCATATTCACCCAGGGTTTCCTTCTCCCTCTCTATTAACTGAAAGCCTTCTTCATATTTCTTTACCTCCAGCAGATTATATATGTAGGATATGATTCCGCCTGTCCTATACCCTGTCCCATTCTCCGGCACAAGCTCATAAAACTTTGCAAAATACGCATCTGCTCTCTCATACTCTTTCATAAGCCACAATGTCCTGGAAACCTGATATAATATGTAGGCATCCTCCGGATGCTGTAAAAGCTCTTCAAGAAGAATCTCAAGATTACGTTCCCCTTTCCCTCCCTGCAGATATCCATCATGCTCAAATACAAGGGGGAGCGGAGCAATGGGGAGCCCGCTTACAACCTGCTCATGTACCCTTCCCGCATAAAATGTCCCGCATGGGATAAAACGCGTCGTGTAAGTACAACTTTTGCTGACTTCCCCGCTTTCTTCTCTGTAGCTGTCATATCTTCTTATGGCGCCCGCAGATCCGCCCCGTTCGGCAAAACGCTGCAGATCCTTTTTCTTTCCAGAAACCAGATATTCATCTGCGTCCAGAACCAGATTCCACTGACAGGCAGACTGCTTCAAAGCATAGTTTCTCGCCGCCGCAAAATCGTTCTTCCACTGAAAATGGGAAATATGGGCGCCAAATTCCTCCGCTATCTTCATTGTATCGTCCGTAGAGCCTGTATCTGTGATATAAATCTCATCCACAAGCTTTTTCGCCCGCGACAGACACTTTCTTAGACTCCTTTCTTCATTTTTCACAATCATAACCAGACCGATCGTCTTCATCTGCACTCTCCAATCATCTATTTATCCGGCTGAATTTTTTTATTTTATGCACTAACTAATATCATATACAATTTCCCATCCAAAATCAATTCTTTCCAATCCTTTCTGATAATTAAATAATCATTGCATTCTATTTTCCCTCATGCTAAAATACTGTTAATCCCATTTTAAGAGAGGAGTTTATAATATGGTTCTGAAGGATTGTACCATATGTTCGGTCTATGGACCGAATGATGACGTTGTCGCAAGAGTCCGTGTTAAATGCACCGGAGAACGAATTACTCTGCATTTTCAAAAATCAAAGGAATTATCTACTTCTGAACGTATCCGAATAGATTTTTTTGACGGCCAGATTGGTTACATAAAAACTTACTGCGAAATTTATGTCAGGAAAAACTTTGATCCGCTCATTTTGGAACCCTGGGTGGCTGACTGCGAGATTCTGGAAGTTGTCGAAATTGTACAGAGGCAGAAGGATCTGCGGGCAAAGATGGAACGAGA
>CAOJQZ010000104.1 GCA_948441955.1 uncultured Lachnospiraceae bacterium
ATTTATAAAAAAGTGTGATATATACCAAAAAGAGTGTAATGATAATCCATTTTATCATTACACTCTTCCATGCACTATATATTCTTAACAGTCGATTGCCTCTATACTTTCATCCGGAAGATATGTGAAGTTACAGTCTCTGTATTTCTCCAAAGCCTCAATCATATCTTGAGAATACTTCTCGGCAAACCGTCTCTTTACATTATGAATAACAGCATTGCCTTCTGCCTCAAAAATATTTTTTATAACCTCTGCAAACGTCCAGAACAGATGTGCACAATGATACTCCATATCATATACAATAGGAGCGTCTCCTTTTTCAAATGCTTCTATGGGCTTCCCTATATGAAACTTCAATTTACAGCTGCTGCTTGTATGCAGAACCGTCTCCGCCTCAAATTTCAATTCGGGATTAAAGCCTCTGACAAGAGATGCGTCAATATGCCGGCAATACACCGCCCCGCACTCTGTCAATTCCATTTCTTTCAGGGCTGTATGCCACGGACAGACAAAATTCTCCGACAACATAACGCCGTCTGTCACTGACCGCTCTATCTTTGCAAATCCAGGGGTCCCTTTCCACTCTACATAATGGAAATAAGAGCTATATGATAAATCTTTTCCGTCTCTGATTGCTCTTAATGCCATACGGCCGCCCCTCTGTTCTCCATAAAATTGCGTAGCTTTAATAAAGGCCAGTCTGCCCTGCTCTCCATATGCTTTTTTTAATTCATCATAATAATACCCGCAAAGATATGCATGATGATATTCATTAAATTTTCCCATCTTCTTCCTCCTTACCTGCCGTCTTTCTAAACAGGGGCCTTTGCTTTGTTCCGTCTTTATTTTCAATACCAATGCCCGTAAAGATATAAATAACTCCAAAAACCAGACACAGACAGTTAAACGGAGCATAGCGGGCATACTCCCATGCCGAAACTCCAATTTGACTGTGAACAAGCGCTCCGGCCGCTCCCCACGGTATCAGCGCCGCAAGACTCACCCCAGTGTCAGACATAATTCTTGACAAATTTCTTCGGGATAAATCATATTTCTCATATACTGGACTCATCATTTCTCCAAGCAAAGTATAGGATACATAATATGTCACAGACACGATGAATAAAATCGGATGGAGAATCGTTGTGATGAGCATTAACTGCTTTCCAGATTTCACTACCTCTTCCATTTTTCCCAAAATTGTCTCCACACACCCAGATGCACGAAGGGGCGCGCTGAATGCGGCAGATGCTATCACGAGGCTTACCGTGGACATCATACTTTCCATTCCGCCCCTGTGCACTAATGTATTTACAAGCTCATTGCCTGTATCTCCACTGAAACCGCTGACAATCATCCCCATAACCGCCGCAAAATCATTATGCTGAACAAATATTGCCAGAATTACTGCCACAATAATTCCTGCGGCGAAAACAGGCAGCGTTGGTTTCTTCATAAGAATTAAAACAAAAACAACAGCTGGAGGAATAAGCATGAGAGGGCTGATAACAAAATTGTCTTTTAAAACTGACATGATAATTTCCGTTTCTCCTCCTGATACAGCCCCGCCGCCATAATTCATTCCAATAATCATAAAATAAATTAAGGAAATTACATAAGCAGGAATTGTTGTATACAGATTATTCCGAATATGCGACATGAGCGGAATTTTACAGGCATTTGACACCATAACTGTAGAATCCGAAAGAGGAGACATTGTATCTCCAAACCATGCTCCGGCCACAATCGCTCCCGCCGTCGCCGCCAGTGGAATATCAAGTCCCGCTGCAATTCCTGCAAGCGCAACGCCAATTGTTGATACCGTTCCGTAGGATGTTCCGGCCAGGATTGAAATAACTGTACAAAGCAGACAGGCGGAAACTAGAAAGAATCCTGGATTAATCAGCTTGAGCCCATAATACATCATTGCGGGAATTGTGCCGGATACCATCCATGCTCCGACTAAAAGCCCAATTTCCATTAACATGATTACAGGTACTGCAATTGTCCCAAACCCTGAAACAATTGCTCCTTGTATATCGTTCCAGGGAACCCTTGTAAGTACTCCAAAGGCCGCTGTTACCAGTGTAGAGATCAGCAGAACAAGGGTTGTGTTCAGACTGAAATATAGTTTTCCTGCTATAATTGTAATAATCGCAAGTCCCAGCATGATCAATGCATTTGACATACTGTATTTTTTCTTTGTACTCTCCATATTACCCTCCTTTTATGAATGTTCAAAAAGCCATTTCTCTGCAATTTGTGCATAAAGTGCGGCGCTGATGGGCAGCGCATTTTCATCAAAGACAGCTCTGGAGTGATGGCCTCCATACACTTTTCCCTTATATTCTGGATCAGTCGCTCCTATAAAGACAAGAACAGACGGTATTATCTCACTAATATAGGCAAAATCTTCGGAACCTGTCATCAAAATATCCTCTATTGTATCTGTACCTAAAAGTTCTCTGGCATATCGTCTGATATCTGAAGACAACTCTATATCATTGTACTCTGCCGGAACATCCGACAGCACCTCCAGGCTTGCGCTCCCCTTAAATATTTCCGCTGTGCCTGAGACAATCTTATTAATTCTTTCAATCAGAACTTTCCTAAGATTATTGTCAAAAGTGCGCAAGGTTCCCAAAAGCTACGCCGTCTCCGGGATCGTATTCGGCACGTTTCCCGCCTGGAAACTGCCAATAGTCAGAATTGCTCCGTTTTGATAGCTGATTTCTCTTGCTATCAGCTCCTGAAGGGCCAAATATATATGCGTTCCAATATTAATCGGATCGATACCATCCTCCGGATTGGCTCCATGTGACGCCTTTCCTCTGACTATAATGCGGAAACCATAACAGGACGCCATAGCGTTTCCCTCGTGAAATGCAACTGTCCCTGTTTTATAGCGCGGCGTGACATGCCCTGCAAATGCAATATCCGGCCGGGGATTTTTAAGCACGCCCGCCTGCATCATTTTCCTGGCGCCCTTAAAAACCTCTTCACCCGGCTGAAACATAAATTTTACCGTTCCTTTCAGATTGTGCTCATTTTCCTTTAAAAGCCTCGCCGCTCCCAGAAGAGCCGCTGCATGCAGATCATGTCCGCATGTATGGGCAGCCTCAGGGTTTCTTGACGCAAAGGCAAGCCCGCTCTCCTCTTTCATTGGCAGTGCATCCATGTCCGCCCGCAAAAGTACGGTTTTTCCCTCCCTTCCGGCCACAGCTGTTACACCGCTTTCACATATTTCCTCCGGCTCATATCCATACTCTTTGAGCCTGCTGACTACATATTCCGTTGTCAGAGGAAGACTTTCCGCCACTTCTGCATGTTCATGAATGTACCGTCTATGAATTGTCAGTTCATCCGCGATTTCTTTTGCTCTTTTCAGATAATCCATTACATTCCTCCTTAGAATAATATTGTTTAGATACTGCTCTGCCCTTACTGACTACATGTACTCCTTTTGCAAAAACATCCCTTACCTGTAAATCCGGTGTCAGCAGTACAATATCTGCATGACATCCTTCCTTTAAATATCCCTTCTCCTTTTTTAGCTTTAACCCTTCTGATACATTCGAAGTCATAAACCGCAGCGCTTTCTCTAAAGGGAGGCCATGCTTGTCTTTCAAAAGCCGCACCATCTGAAGCATAGAGGAAACGGAACTTTTTTTCATCACCTCCAGTGTTCCGTCGCTTCTCCATACAGGTACACTTCCATTGGCGTCGCTGCTTATTGTTATTCTATCTAAAGGAACTTTGTCTACGATATCTATAATTTTCTGTGCGGTTTTCTCTGTATCATCACACGCTGTAAAATCAATATATCCTCCTAAATCTGCAAATCGGACTGCATCCTCCAGATTTTTTTCCATATGTGTGGGCCGAAAATGCTCAATCGGAAAAGATGTGTTCTCTACAATATCAAAGATCTGTCGCATTCCCTGAATTTCATTTCCTATATGTAAATGAATAATTCCCGGCTTTCCAGATATAAGTCCGGCGTTTCTTGCCTGAGCGGCCAGACGGAGGATCTCGTCTTTTGCAGGATAAAAAGATCGATGATCTGCAATCGCAAGCTTTACTCCAAGTATTTCTTCAACAAAAACAATATCATCTGTCACAGAACCCGTTATAGTAGGCGACGGATATGCATATGCGCCGGTCAGGCAATACGCTGTCAGACCAGTGTGATTCAGCTTTTTTGTCTGAGCTACAAGCTGTCTGACAGATTTTGTGACAGAATCTGTTCCCAATACCCCTACTATTGTCGTTACGCCGTTTCTCAGACATTCTTCGGATGCTATGGGGTCTATACTGCTTTCGTAGCCATCCTCTCCCCCGCCACCGATAATGTGTTCATGCTGATCTATAATTCCAGGAATTGCGCACGCACCTTCGCCGTCAATAACCTTACACCCCATTGGCTTCATATCCTCCGGCTGTTTGTTATCTGAGCTCAAATATACAATCCGGTCATTGCAGATTAAAATATTACAATTTCCCAAAGGCTCAGGTGAAAAAACATTTACATTTTTTATCAGAGTAAACATATTACCTCCCTGTCATTTCATTTTTTCCTTAAAAGAATAGTATCATATCTATTCAATTTTGTAAAGTATATGTTATACTTTTTATTTATTTTATATATCATTTGTTTTACTTTTTTATTTCTTTCCAAAGGACAGGTAATGTGTTATAGTAAAAGAAGTAAAAATATTCCTTAATTGAGGTGGAGAAATTGAACGTACTTTCAGTAATTAAAGAAAATTATGATTCTTTAAGTAAAACTCAAAAGAGAATTGCCGACTACATAACTTCCAACCCGGAAAATGCCTGTTTTCTGTCTGTACGGGATTTGGCAAAGCTGTTAAATACGACTGAAGTTACAGTGTTTAAATTTGTCAAAAATATTGGTTACATCTCCTATAATGATTTCAAAAAAGACTTGCGGGCGCAGATTCAAAATTGGATTTCACCAAATGAACGTATCAAACAGGCTGTTCACAATTATGACAAAGAAGATTCCATTTACAGTCAAGTCATAAAGTCTGAAATTGATGCTTTGAAAACTACATATGACAGTAACGGCAGAAATGTAATCGATGATGCCGTAAACCTTCTTTCTTCCGCCGGAAAAATCTATGTGGTTGGAAATGAAATTTCAGAATCTGCCGCAAGATTCTGCGTATCCTTGTTATATCAGCTTGGAAAAAATGTTGAATTTATTGACGTTAATGTCTGGCAGTCCGTCATCAGCTGCTTGACGAATTTAGACGACAATCCTCTTTTCATCATAATAAGCTTTCCTATCTATTCCGTTAATACACTTGCATTTACTGAACATATTGCTAAAAACAATTTCAAGTATATCTCTATATCTGACCGCCACAATTCAGATATTGCGTTGCATGCTACTGTTTCTCTTATTTGCTGCAGTGACACGACGATTTTTTATGATACAATCACCTCCGCCGTATCTCTTGTCAACATTCTCTGTTCTCTGCTGGCTGTGAATTTAAAGCAGGAAATGGACGAACGCCAAAATAAAAAAAGAGCAATCCAAAGCCAGTTGGATTGCTACGTGTCAAATTATTATAAAAGTAAAGATTAATCGGCGAATCTGCTATATCAGACCCAGGCTTTTCAGCACATACAGCCAGCCTGTCAGGGTAAATGCGCTTAAAAGCGTTGTAAGCATCACCACTCCTGAAGACAGCGTGCCGTCAT
Organism: uncultured Lachnospiraceae bacterium; assembly: GCA_948441955.1. Lineage (GTDB taxonomy): Bacteria > Bacillota > Clostridia > Lachnospirales > Lachnospiraceae > CAPEBR01. The sequence continues at coordinate 5,728 of CAOJQZ010000104.1, forward strand.
GCCCCATATTTTTTGCCATCACGAAGCCGCTTACCGTGGTAGCCGAACCAAGCATCACCAGTATCGCTACCAGCTCCTCCCTTCGAAATCCTGCGTGAACTGCTGCCGGAAGAAACAGCGCGCAAAAACCCACAAGCTTAATAAACGATGCTGTAACCGAGGGCTTTATCTTCGCAAAAGCCTTTTTGATATCAAATACAGCACCCATAGCTATAAGTCCCAGCGGCGTCGCCGTCCCGGCAGTATTTTCTATCACTTTTTTCATAATGTAAGGAACTGGAAGCTTAAGGGCCGACCAGAACAGTCCCGCCGTAATTCCCAAAATAATCGGATTTGTCACAATTCCTTTTAGAGTCCTTCTAAGTATAGCTCTGTCAGCTTCCTGCTTATCCTTATCAGGCCGAGATAGAACAATCACTGCCATCACATTATAAAGAGGCACGCTTCCGATAATCATGAGAGGCGCCATGCCCGACGTTCCATAGATATTCTGAATGAATGCGATTCCCAAAAGGGCCGCACTGCTTCTGTAGGAAGCCTGGATAAATTCTCCCCTTATGCTTTTATCCCTCCACAGAAGGGACACTCCTGCTGATATTGCAATAC
>CAOJQZ010000105.1 GCA_948441955.1 uncultured Lachnospiraceae bacterium
TGATCTAACCTTCATGTGAGATCCTCCTTTCATCCATTGCTCTGCCTTTGTCTGCACCGCATAATTTCCGATTTAACGCCTCTTTGCCGCGGTTTCAGCGCTTTTGTGCATAAAAATGCCCGGAAACATGCTTATATATTATAGCACCTGGACTCACTAAAAGTCAATAGAATATTTTCAATCATTAACTGCTTAATCTATCTTTATTTATCTCTCCAGATAATTCTTCCTTTTGAAAGATCATATGGAGACAGCTCCAGTGTAACTTTATCTCCCGGAAGGATCTTGATAAAATTCATTCTGAGCTTTCCGCTGATATGTGCCAGTATCTGATGCCCATTCTCCAGCTCTACCTGAAACATGGCATTTGGCAGCTTTTCTACTACAGTTCCTTCAATTTCAATCACGTCAGCTTTTGACATATATGCTTCCTCCTATTTCTCTTCCTTACTCCAAATTTTAAGCACCCGCTTAATGCTCACATCCGTGGCATTTGTAATGTCGTATTCCCTGCAAATCAATTGTATATGCTTTTTCTTCTTTTTTTTCAGTCTGCCTAGAGTTCTAATTCTGCCGTCTGCTAAATATACATATGCGTCATCGGTATCTATTATGACATAAATCTTTCCCCTGTCATGTCCTGCTATAGACCTGGCAAGCATACCTGCTTTATATCTCTCCATCGGCAGCACCTCGTTTTATTTCTGATGTCAGAGTTAGAAGCCTTGGCTCTCCTTCTGTTATCAGAACCGTATTCTCATAATGGGCCGACAATGAACGGTCTCTTGATACCACTGTCCAGTCATCCTCAAGCCAGTCAACTTCAAAGCCCCCCATATTAATCATCGGTTCAATTGCAAGCGTCATTCCTGCTTTCAGCTTTACACCTTTTCTTTTCACCTCATAGTTAGGTATCTCCGGAGCTTCATGCAGATTTGTTCCTATTCCATGACCGCATAAGTCCCGTACTACTCCGTATCCATGCTTACCTGCATATCTTCCGATGGCTCCTGAAATATCAAATAAATGATTGCCCTCTTTCGCATACTTTATACCTTCAAAAAAGCATTCCCTCGTAACCTGGATAAGCCTGCCGGCCTCCTCACTGATTTGTCCTATACCGTGAGTCCTTGCCGCATCAGAATGGTATCCTTTATAAATAACACCGGCGTCAAGGCTTACAATATCGCCTTCCTTGAGAATCCTGGTTCGGCTTGGAATACCGTGAACAACCTCTTCATTTACGGACACACAGATGGATGCCGGATAATCATTATAACCAAGAAAGGAAGGAATACATCCGTAGCTTCTGATAATCTCCTCTCCTATACGATCTATATCCAGTGTACTCATTCCTGGATGAAGCGCCTTGGAAAGCTCATTATGCACAATTTCCAGAATTCGTCCGGCTTCTGCCATTAATTCTATTTCCCTGTCTGACTTTATTGTAATCGGCATGCAGCTACTCTCCCAAAATCTCGATGATTTCATGGAACACATCTTCAATATCCGCTGTCCCGTCTACTTCCTTCAAAACACCTGCCTGTGTATAATAATCAATCAGCGGCTGTGTCTGCTCATGATAAACATTCAGGCGTTTTATAACCGTTTCCGGCTTGTCATCGTCTCTTAAAATCAATTCCCGTCCGCATGTATCACAAATTCCCTCTTTCTTTGCCGGGGCATATACAAGATGATATGTAGCGCCGCAGCTCACACACGCACGGCGTCCGCCCATACGCGTCACAATATTCTCGTCCGGAACCTCCACATTGACCGCATAGTCTACCTTTTGGGAAAGGGATGACAATGCTTTGTCAAGCGCAGCAGCCTGTGGTATCGTCCTTGGAAAACCGTCAAGAACATACCCTTCTTTACAATCCTCCTGATTTACACGATCAACTACCAAGTCGACTACCAGCTCATCCGGAACAAGCAGGCCCTGATCCATATACGTTTTTGCCTTTTTTCCAAGCTCAGTGCCATTTTTTATATTAGCCCTGAAAATATCGCCTGTAGAGATATGCGGAATATGATATCTGGCTGCAATCTTCTTCGCCTGGGTACCTTTTCCTGCTCCCGGCGCGCCTAACATAATAATCTTCATTCTTTTCCTTCTCCTTTATAGCATTTTAACCCGCGAAAAATATTTCCGCGAGTCAAAATGTTCATTTTACTTAGCTATTCAAAAATCCCTTGTAATTACGCACAAGCATCTGGGATTCTATCTGTTTAAGAGTTTCCAATATTACACTGACAATAATGATAAGCGACGTACCGCCGAAGGATACTCTTGCTCCAAGCCAGCCGTTAAAGAATATCGGAACCACCTGCACCAGCACAAGACCGCAGGCGCCAATGAAAATAATGTATTTCAGAATTTTTGATAAATACTCTACTGTCGGTCTTCCCGGTCTGATGCCCGGAATAAATCCGCCGTTTTTCTTCATATTGTTTGCGATTTCCAATGGATTAAAAGTGATTGACGTATAAAAATATGCGAAAAATATTGTAAGAAGAACGTATACAATAAGTCCCCATGTATATTTAATATTCTGAGGATTACACCAGTTTCCCTGATTCAAGCCTCTTAATATCTCACTTCCGATACCTGTCCCATTTCCTTTTCCAAGAAAAGTTGCTATTACAATCGGAAACTGCATAAGCGAAGAGGAAAAAATAATCGGAATAACTCCGGCAGTATTAACCTTAAGCGGAATATTCGACGACTGTCCGCCATAAGTCTTTCTTCCCACTACCTTCTGTGAATACTGCACCGCGATTCGTCTTTCGCCATCCTGAAGGATTACGACAAAGACTACTAGTACTATAATGATTGCAACAATAACAACCGCTGCAAGACCTCCGGAAGCAATACTCTTTCCTTTTACAAACTGCTCAAAAAGTGTTGCCATATCACTCGGTATACGTGAAATAATATTGATCACAAGCACGATGGAAATGCCGTTGCCCACACCTTTTTCTGTGATTCTCTCGCCAATCCACATAAGGAATGCTGAGCCTGCTGTCAATGTCAGCACTACAATTGCAGCATTCACAAAATTATAATCTATCAGGAGACCCTGGCGTCCGAACCCTACTGCCATAGCCGTAGATTCAACAAGCGCAAGTACAACCGTCAGATATCTTGTAATCGCCACAATTTTCTTTCTGCCGTCTTCTCCTTCCTTCTGCATTTCCTCAAGCTTGGGAATTGCTATCGTAAGGAGCTGCATAATAATGGAAGATGTAATATACGGCGTAATACTCAACGCAAATACGGACATCTGCTCAAAGGAACCACCGGTGAAAGCGTTAAATAAATTAAACGCTTCCCCGGAATTCTGTGCAAAAAAATCCTTGATATAGCTCGAATTTACTCCTGGTGTCGGAAGCTGGGATCCAAGCCGTATTACGATTAACATCAAAAACGTATATCCGATTTTCTTTCGAATATCCTTAATCTGAAATGCCCTTCGGAATGTTTCTAACATTAAATCACCTCTGTTTTTCCACCTAACGCCTCAATCTTGGATACTGCTCCTGCACTGAATGCATTGGCCTGAACAGTAAGCTTCTTTGTAAGATCGCCATTGCCGAGAATCTTAACACCGTCTCTTGCATTTTTAATAATACCCTGTTCCAGCAGCGTTTCAACAGAAACAACTGTATCATTTTCAAACACTTCGAGAGCGCTTACATTAATTCCAACAATATCCTTGGAATTTCTATTTGTGAAGCCTCTTTTGGGTATTCTTCTATATAATGGCATCTGACCTCCCTCAAAGCCCGGTCTTGTACCGCCGGAGCGGGCCTTCTGCCCCTTATGCCCCTTGCCGGCCGTCTTGCCATTTCCAGAACCGTGTCCACGTCCTCGTCTGAAATTATCACTCTGCTTTGCTCCGTCTGCAGGTCTTAAGTTTGATAAATCCATTGTGACACCTCCTTATCTGAATTCTATTTCTTATGCTTCTTCTACTTTTAACAGGTGCTCCACCTGTTTGATCATACCTCTTGTTGCTGCATTATCTGGAAGTTCAACTGTTTTGTTTAACTTCCTTAAGCCTAAAGCCTCTACAGTTCTTTTATGCTTCGGTACAGCACCAATCGGAGATTTTACTAATGTAACCTTTAAGTTTGCCATTTTCTCTTACCTCCTATGCTATAGGGCATATTGCCCCGTTTCTCTAGCCTATGATTTCTTCAACTGATTTACCACGAAGCTTAGCTACAGCCTCCGGAGTCTTAATCTGACGTAATCCGTCGATGGTGGCAAGAACAACGTTCTGCTTATTGTTGGAACCAAGAGATTTCGTACGGATATTCTTGATTCCCGCCATCTCAATTACGGCACGGGCCGGTCCTCCGGCAATAACTCCGGTACCTTCCGGAGCCTTCTTAAGAAGCACGGACGCCCCTCCGAACTTACCGATAAAATCATACGTGATACTTCCATTTTCATCTAACGCTACGTCAATGAGGTTTTTAGCCGCATCCTCTTTTCCCTTACGGATTGCTTCCGGGATTTCAGTAGCCTTCCCTAAGCCTGCACCAACATGGCCGTTACCGTCTCCGACAACTACTAAAGCTGTGAATCTCATGTTACGGCCACCCTTAACAACTTTGGTTACACGCTTAATTGACACTACTTTTTCGTTTAACTCTAATGAACCAGCATCAATACGTTCTTGTTTCATGTGTAGCTCCTCCTTCTAGAAATTCAACCCAGCTTCTCTAGCTGCGTCTGCTAATGCCTGAATCTTGCCATGATATATGAAGCCGCCTCTGTCAAAAACAACATCCTTAATGCCTTTTTCGATTGCTTTCTCTGCAATTACTTTTCCTAAATATGCCGCTGCCTCAACATTGTTTGTCTTCTCTAAGTTTGCTTTCACATCTTTCTGAAGAGTGGAAGCGGAAACCAGTGTATTCTGGGCTGTATCATCAATGATCTGAGCATACATATGATTGTTGCTTCTAAACACTGCCAAACGCGGACACTCGGCAGTACCGCTCAAACGGTTACGTAACTTTTTGTGCTTATTGACACGAACAACACTTCTTGATTTTTTGCTAACCATTTTTACACTCTCCTTTCTTATTTCTTACCAGTCTTGCCGACTTTACGTCTGATTACTTCATCCGCATATTTGATACCTTTGCCCTTATATGGCTCCGGTCTTCTCTTGTCTCTGATTTCAGCCGCATACTGGCCTACTTTTTCTTTGTCAATACCCTTGACGATAATCTTATTCTGTCCTTCAACTACTGCCTCAATACCCTCCGGATCAATCATCTCAACCGGATGAGAATAGCCGAGATTCAGCGTCAGCTTGTTTCCTGATTTCGCCGCTCTGTATCCAACTCCGTTTACCTCGAGAACCTTCTCGTATCCGGCAGATACTCCCAGCACCATATTATTAATGAGCGTTCTTGTAAGACCATGCAGTGATTTCATTTTCTTTAAATCATTTGGTCTTGTTACAACAACCTCTGCGCCCTCTACCTTAATCTCCATTTCTGTCGGAAGCTCTCTCTCGAGCGTTCCCTTTGGACCTTTTACAGTCACTTTATTATTTTCTGCAACCTCGACAGTCACTCCTGCCGGGATTGAAACTGGCAGTCTTCCTATACGTGACATTGCCAAATCCTCCTTAACTTAAATTTTCGGAATGAAACAGGTTCATTCTGTTTTCAGTCTTTCATTCTAATATCTATAAGACACTACATGCTCCGTGCCTACCAGATATAACACAATACCTCTCCGCCTACGCCGAGCTTTCTTGCTTCTTTATCGGTAATAACACCCTGATTTGTTGAAATGATGGCTGTACCCAGTCCGCCGAATACCTTCGGGACATCTGCACTGCCGGCGTATACACGAAGACCCGGCTTGGAAATTCGCTTAAGTCCTGTAATAACTTTTTCATTTTTATCAACGCCATATTTTAATGTAATATGGATTGTTTTGAATACACCGTCTTCAACAAGGTCATATTTCTCAATATATCCTTCATCTAACAAAATGTTAGCGATAGCAAGCTTCATTTTGGATGAAGGTACATCTACTGTATCATGTTTCGCAGTGTTTGCATTACGGATTCTTGTAAGCATATCTGCAAT
>CAOJQZ010000106.1 GCA_948441955.1 uncultured Lachnospiraceae bacterium
AGAAGTGATGCTTCTTTCAGGTGGAGGGGATTTTCTAATTACGCTGAAAATCTTATTATACCGCACTGATAAGAAAGAATGTGTGTATTGCGACCATCCTTACGAATGTGGTTTTGTTGTTTTTGAGAAATAGAAGTAAACACTATAAGTATGTCACGTATATCCGTTCTCACAGCTATAATGGATACCGCACCCCCATCAGGTACGGACTGCTTCTTAAACATAGCAACTGTTTTTAGCCATAAGCATTACAAAAATGCTTGACCATGATAATATATTTATTAAATATTTTTATTCATACCCTCAGTGTACAAGAGATACATGCCCTTTGTATACTGAGGGTATGGTTTCTTTAAAAATGAATACGGGCAGAGGGGGATTGTTTTTGCGGTTATAATACTGATTTATAATTACGGTGTACTCTTTTGGCGGAAGCTTTTTTATATATGCCAGTATCTTCTCTTTCTCTTCAAAGCCTGTATCGCCGCCGCTGTACACGCAAAGACACAGCATGGCGCCTGGTTTTAGTATTTTTAACGCCTTACTGACCGCTTTTATGCTTGTATCGGGAAGGGTTGCAATATTATGGCTGCCGCCCGGAAGATAACCGAAGTTGAAAACAATTGCATCAGCGGTGCTTTCCTTCACATATCTGTCCATATGCTCATGTCCGTCCAAAATCAGTCTGGCACGCTCTGACATTCCATAAGAGAGCAGTAATTCTTTTGTCTGCTCAAGCGCCTTCTCCTGAATATCAAAGGCATATACTTTCCCTGTATTTCCCGCCATCTTGCAGAATAGTAATGTATCATTTCCATTTCCCATAGTAGCGTCAATATAGATTCCGCCTTCCGGCGTTTTAGACCGTATCATTTCATGATACCAAGATGTCACCTGTGAATATCTCAATTTTACCTCCTATCTTCTCAACCCCTCAATCTCCATCGAAAGCTTCTCTATCTTTGCCTAATGCTGCCGCAGGAGTTCTTTCTGCTCTTTCTTTTTATTATAGACAAACATCACTCCCGCCATTGTACAGATAATCCCGTAACCCAGCCAGCTTAAGCCGTCCGGTGTCTGTCCGAACACAAAAAAGCCAAGTACTGCTGAAAAAATAATCTGTGAATAATCATATACCGATATTTCCTTTGCCGGGGCATAACAGTATGCCGCAGTAATCGAAAACTGCCCTCCCGCGGCAGAAAGTCCGGCAAGAAGAAGTATTACAAGCTGCGCCCCGCTCATAGGATGATAGTCAAGGATAATCCACGGCAGTGTCACCAGACAGGAAAAAGCAGAGAAGAAAAAAACAATATAGGATCCCTTTTCTCCCATGATACCGAGCCGTCTGACCATGGTATACGCCGCTCCCGCGCAGATTCCCCCGGCAAGCCCCAGAAGAGAGGGAATCAAATCCAGATTAGAAAAGGATGGTTTTACTACAAACATACTTCCAGCAAAAGCCCCGGCAACAATTAATGCCTGTGGAACTGTCACCTTCTCCTTCAAAATCAAGAAGCTAAAAAGTACAGCAAAAAACGGCGACATCTTATTCAGCATAGATGCGTCCGCCAGTACCAAATGATCCACTGCATAAAAATTACACAGAATCCCCACCGTCCCGAACACTGCCCTGAATACCAAATATATAAGGCTCTCTCTCCGGCATCTGAACGAAGCCCTGTCCTTAACAAGCAGAACACAGGCAAAAATTGCCGCCACAAAATTGCGGAAAAAACTCTTCTGCACCGAGGGAAGATCTCCGGCCATATGCACAAACATATTCATCAGGGCAAAACAGAAGGCTGATATGACGATGTATAGGATTCCTTTATATTTTTTCTTCAAACATAAACACCCCAGTTTTATAATGTTATTTTTTACAGTCAACGGACGCTGTTCTACAAATCAAACAGCGACAGCTGGTTGGACTCCGGAAGATCCCCTAAAAGTCCCAGCTCGCCCATATAATCTATCACTGTCTGGCTGGCCTTTGTACGCTGTCTGAAATCATCCCTGGAGAGGTACGGGCCGTCCTTGGACGCCTCCTCCACAGCCTCCGCCGCTTTCTCTCCCATGCCGTCAATGCTGGAAAAGGGAGGCATCAGCTTTCCGTCAATAATGCAGAACTTTGACGCCTTTGCACGGTAAATATCTATAGGAAGGAATTCAAAACCTCTTGCGTACATTTCCTGTACAATACGCATATCCTTCATAGTGTCCTGCTCTTTTTTACTGAGAGAGTCAGAGCGTCGGTTGTAATCATCCATATGAGCCTGAAGTCTTTCCTTCCCCTGGCACATCAGCTCATAAGAGAACGCATCTGCACGGATTCCAAAATAGGACGCATAATAGGCAAGGGGATAATTGATCTTACAATAGGCAATCCGGTATGCCATCATGACATACGCCGCCGCATGGGCCTTGGGAAACATATATTTAATCTTCTCACAGGACCAGATATACCAGTCGGGAATACCGTTTGCAATCATGTCCTCCTTAAACTTCGGCCAGTCCTTGCATTTTCCCTTTGCCACGGCGCCTTTTCGGACACGCTCCATTATAGTAAAAGACTCTTCGCTGTCCATTCCCTTGTTAATAAGATATGTCATAATATCGTCGCGGGTGCAGATTGCTGTGGAAATCGTCGCTTTCCCGCTCTTAATCAGCTCCTGGGCATTATTAAGCCACACGTCGGTTCCGTGGGACAAACCAGAAATTCGTATGAGATCAGATAAATTCTGGGGCTTTGTATCCACAACCATCTGAATAACAAAATCTGTTCCGAACTCCGGAATTCCAAGGCAGCCTACCGGACAGCCGCCAATATCCTCCGGGGTAATTCCAAGGGCCGAGGTGTCATGAAACAAGGAAATAACCCCCTTGTCATCCAGCGGTATCTTTGTGGCTATAAAGGGATGATCCGTCTCATTATATTCATTTTCCATTGCCGGAGAGCTGATATAGGCCTCCAACGACCTTATCATAGTGGGATCATCATGTCCAAGAATATCAAGCTTTAACAGATTGTGATCAATGGAGTGATAGTCAAAATGGGTGGTAATAATATCCGTATTCATATCATTTGCCGGATGCTGCACTGGAGTGAAGGAATTAATATCCTCCCCGTGGGGCAGTACAATAATACCGCCCGGGTGCTGTCCGGTACTCCGTCTTATGCCTGTACAGCCCTGCACGATTCTGTCAATCTCACATTTGCGTTTCCTGCTTCCCCGCTCTTCATAATAATTTTTCACATAACCAAAGGCTGTCTTATCGGCCAGGGTTCCGATTGTTCCTGCGCGGAAGGTCTGGCCTTCCCCAAAAATAACCTCTGTATATTTATGGGCGCTGCTCTGATAATCGCCGGAAAAATTGAGATCAATATCCGGCTCCTTATTTCCCTTAAATCCAAGAAAGGTTTCAAAGGGAATGTCAAATCCATCCTTTACAAGAGGTTCGCCGCAGACCGGGCACCGCTTATCCGGCATATCCCACCCGCAGCCTCCTGCAAATGCTCTCACTTCCGGAGAATCAAAATCACTGTAATGGCATTTACTGCAGTAATAATGGGGACTTAAGGGGTTTACTTCTGTAATTCCCGCCATTGTAGCCACAAAGGAGGAACCTACCGAGCCCCTGGATCCCACCAGATAGCCGTCCTCATTGGATTTCCACACCAGCTTCTGGGCGATAATATACATAACCGCAAAGCCGTTGGAAATAATAGAGTGAAGCTCCCTCTCCAAACGCTCAGTTACTACCTCCGGAAGATTTTCTCCGTACATAGAATGAGCCTTTTTGTAACAGATCTCCTTCAGCATTTTATCTGAATCCGGAATAACCGGCGGACATTTATCCGGACGCACCGGCGAAATTTTCTCTACCATGTCCGCAATTTTATTTGGATTATCTATCACAATTTCCTTTGCCTTGGCAGAGCCCAGATAATCAAACTCGGAAAGCATTTCCTCTGTAGTATGGAGGTACAGGGGCGCCTGATTGTCCGCATCGGTAAAGCCTTTTCCGGTCATAATAATCCGGCGGTAAACCTCATCCTCCGGATCAAGAAAATGCACGTCGCAGGTAGCTACTACCGGCTTATTAAACCTTTCTCCCAGTTTAATAATCTGACGATTCACATTTCTTATATCTTCTTCACTGTTGATATTTTTTATTCTGGGACTGTCAATCATGAAACGATTGTTTCCTACTGGCTGCAGCTCCAGATAGTCATAGTAATTTACAATCCTTGCGATGCGCTCGTCTGATTTTTCATTTAAAATCGCCTGATACAGCTCTCCCGCTTCACAGGCGCTGCCTACAATAAGACCTTCCCGGTGCTTTGACAGCTCGCTTTTGGGAATCCTGGGCCTGCGTGCAAAGTACGTTAAATGCGACTTTGTCACAAGTGTGTAAAGATTTACCCTGCCCACATTATTTTTTGCAAGAATGATTACATGATAAGTGGGAAGCTTCCGTACTGCCTCTACATTATGGGCACCGAACTGGTTAAGCCTCCCTAAATCATAAATATCCATCTCATGAAGCATCTGAATAAACTTCACATAAATCTCTGCCGTAACCCTTGCATCATCTACGGCCCGGTGATGGTGCTCCTGAGAAATATTGAGAGCCTTGGCCACCACATTAAGCTTAAATTTAGCCAATGTTGGAAGAAGAATCCTTGCAAGGGCAACCGTATCTACAGACGTAAAGTCTGGCATGATATCCTGATAACGGCAATTCTGTTCAATAAATCCAACATCAAAGGAAGCATTATGGGCCACCAGGACCGCATCTCCCACAAAGGAAAGAAATTCCGGAAGAATGGTACCAATATCCGGAGAATCCATTACCATCTGATCCGTGATACTGGTAAGCTTTGTGATCTCAAAGGGAATGGGGACGCCCGGGTTTACGAAAGCGCTGTAGTTATCCGTAATCACACCATTCTCTACCTTCACGGCTCCGATTTCAATAATTTTATCCTTAATGGGACTGAAGCCTGTTGTCTCAAGGTCAAATACTACATAGGTTCCATTAAGAGACTGTCCCTTTTCATTTACCGCCACATCCTGCAGATCATCTACCAGATATCCCTCCACCCCATAAATCACCTTAAAGGGATCCTCCTTATCCAGCGTTTCAATATAATGGTTGGCATCAGGAAAGGACTGTACCACGCCATGATCCGTAATAGCAATAGCCTTATGTCCCCAGTCATGGGCACGTTTCACAATATCCCTTACCTCAGACACGCCGTCCATATCACTCATTTTCGTATGGCAGTGAAGCTCTACCCGCTTCTCCGGCGCCGTGTCCTTTCTCGCCTCCGTAAAATCCGGTATTTTCTTAATTCCAAAAACAGAGCCTATAGTAAGCTCCCCGTCAAATTTATCGATGGTTGTGACGCCCTTTATTTTCAGGAATGCTCCCGCCTTAATCTCCCCCAGTATATCAGGGAGCTGCTCGTTCCTCACAAACATCTTTACCATGATTGTATCGGTAAAATCTGTGACCGCATACATAACAATCGTTTTTTCATTCCGTATTTCTCTTGTATCAAGACTTAATACCTTACCGCGGAAAGTGATCTCTCCCATCTCCCCTGCAACCTGAACAAGCTCTATCGTCTCATCGTCAAAAGGACGGCCGTAAACCAGACCGTCTGCATCAGGCCCTTTCGTCCGCGGGGTAAATCCTCCGCGTTCTCCGGATTCTTTTTTCTTTCCCTCTGGCTTTACAGCTGTTTCTTCCATCTTTTTCTTACGCTGCTTTGCCTGTGAGAGAATAGATTCCACCTCCTGTTTCAGCCTCATATCATTATACTTAAGCTTGCTTTCCTTTGCCTCACTATAGAGAATCCGCACCTCAACGGGCCTTCCGAACCGTTTGTCATATACCTCGCTCAGATATGCGGCCATAGACTCTTTTTTCCCCTGGGCAACAATTGTATCTGTAAGCTGCAGGCATAGAATATTCTCATTCTCAAAAGCATATTTTGCATT
>CAOJQZ010000107.1 GCA_948441955.1 uncultured Lachnospiraceae bacterium
GGTGCAGCATATGAAACAGCAGTTGTGGGAAGTACAAAGGCAAGGGAAGGAACGGGTGTTGAGAGAGAGGAGCTGGAAGCGTTATTTTATGAAAGAACAGGAAATAAATGTATTTTGTTTGACAGGATACAGGTGTCTGTATCTGTCAGCAATGAAAAGATAGAAATCCTGGGAACAGGTACGTCAGGAGGGATGAGAGTGTCAGTCTTGAAGTGTATGCCTGTTACAGAGCCGGAAAAAAGAATCCGGGATATAAGGAGATTAAAAGGAGCAGGAAATGGAAAGGAAAATAACGATTGAAGAGGAAGACATCTATCAGGAGGATTACCAGATGCGCATGCTTTGCGAGAATCGTATTGAGGGTCTTCTTGCTGTGAGAGGAAGAGGGGCAGATGGAAAAAGCTATTATGATTATGATGTGAGCGGAAAGATATCTATGAAGGCAATGTATGAAAAAAGTGAGCTGAATGGAGAGGACATCTGCAGTTTTCTTGAGAGATTGTTGCTTGTGATAGAAGAGACAAGAAAGCACCTGTTAGATATACACCGGATTATAGTAAATCCCGAATATATTTATTACGAAGCCGGAAAATACTATTTCTGTTACTATCCGCCGGGCAGAGATAATCTGTGGACCTCATTTCATACACTGACGGAATATTTTGTAAAGCGTGCAGATTATAAAGATCCGGATTGTGTGCAGATGATCTTTTTGCTTCATAAAGAGACAATGGAGGAAAACTACAGCCTTGAGAAACTTGCAAAGCAGTGTTTGAGACAGAAAAAAGGGAATGAGGAGGAAAATATGCCATGCTTATCAGAGTATGACAGGGAGGAGCATGACTGGATTGCAGAGCAGGAGATGGGAGGTTGTATTATGGAAGAAACAGAGAATCTATGGACTCCTGTAAAGCGTTTTCTAAGACGGCATAAAAGGCCAAAGTGGGGAGACTGGGACGGATTATATATTGAAGAAGAGGAATTATAAGGCGAATTTTGGAAAACCGGGTTGACATCCCTCAAAAATAATGAGAGAATTTCAGTATGAGAAAACCAGTTTTTACCATTGCTTTAACAATAATTAATGCGGCGGTATTCTTGATTCTATCCTTTATAGGAATGACTGAAGATGCGTCCTTTATGGCAGGACATGGGGCTATGTATGTGCCGTATGTGCTGGAGCAGGGAGAATATTATCGGATATTTACTTCTATGTTTCTGCATTTCGGATTTCAGCATCTTATGAATAATATGGTCATGCTTCTGGCCATAGGATATACGCTGGAGAATGAACTTGGCAGAGTTAAATTTTTGCTCCTGTATCTGTTAAGCGGTATTGGCGGAACATGCGTATCCATGTATCAGGATATTTATATGAATGAGTACGCGGTTGCCGCAGGTGCATCAGGAGCCGTATTTGGACTGATAGGGGCGACGCTTTATGTGGCGGTGCGTAATCACGGACGGGTTGGCAGAGTGTCGGGCAAAGGCCTGATGTTTATGGCGGCAGTAAGTCTTTATTATGGTTATACCAGCGGCGGAGTGGACAATTTTGCACATATCGGCGGAATGGTATCAGGAATTCTGCTGGCGGCCTTATTATATAGGAAGCAAAAGAGTGAATTCAGTCATAATCCCCGGCTCTGAGGATACCGTAAGGCGGCCGCCGTGTGCAGAAGCAATGCGGTGCGCGATGGCAAGACCCAGACCAGTACCGTTTTTCTTATATGTGACAAAGGGGTTAAATATAGTATCCATCTGTTCGGGCAGTATTCCGCAGCCATTGTCCTTTATTGTGATTAGAAGAAAACGATCTTCTGTACGGGCATGGAATGTGATTAACGGCGGCGTTGAGAGCGAGTCAGAATCAGAGCTCACAGCATCCCGGGCATTTCCCAACAGATTCAATAATATTTGACGGAGCTTTAGACGGTCTCCGCAAATATCCGGAAGCCCGGGTTCAATACGTGATGTAAATTCGATATTCGTATCATCAAGTGAGGCGGCAAAGGAAAGTACCTGCAGCTTTAAAAAGTTTATAGTATGTATTGTTTCAAAGGTAAGACGCTCACAGTTATTGTAGGCCGACAGTTCCTGCAGCAGCTGATTCATATATTCTATATCACAGCGCATAGTTTCCCAGTGCTCATATGCAAGCACTTCGGGATGTCTGGATTCTATTAATTGAAGTGTGCTGTATACAAGTGTCAGAGGATTTCGAAGCTCGTGACTTATGGAACTGATTTCCATACGGTGAGTTTCAAGGAGTCTGGAAAGAAGCTCCTTTTTCTCAGGACTTTCTTCCATGATCTGGTTTAACTTGTCGTAATCTGCCTGTGTGAACATGCTATCTACCGCCTTTCCGAAAGATAAGTGTAACACTGGCTGATGAAATAATCAATCATTATTTACAACAAGATTTATGAGAAAGAAGGTTAATCGTATGAAGGATGAAAATTGTATTTTCTGTAAGCTTGCAAATGGAGAAATTCCAACGGCGACTCTGTATGAGGATGCGGATTTCAGAGTGATTCTGGATGCGAATCCGGCGTCAAAAGGGCATGCCCTTATTCTTCCGAAGGAGCATTATGCGGATCTTTATGAACTGGACGATGAAATTGCGTCAAAGGCAATGGTGCTTGCCAAAAAAATGATTACAAAGCTTACGCCGATACTTGGGTGCGACGGATATAATATTGTTCAGAATAATGGAGAAGCAGCAGGGCAGACAGTATTTCATTTTCATATACATCTGATTCCCAGGAGTAAGGAGGACTCTGTAGGACTCGGATGGAAAATGGGCGCCCTTAAGGATGAGGATAAAGAATATATTTTGTCAAAAATATAGAGACTGAAGATGTTAATGAGGAAAGAGAAGGGAAAGTAAGTGGGAACAAAGGCAATAGATAGAGCCGCCTTTGATGTAATCTACAGGGAGAATGCAGACAGTGTATATCAAACGGCTCTGCGTTATTCCGGAAATGACTACCATGCAGCGGAAGAGATTACACAGACTGCATTTATGAAATTATATATGAATCTGGGTAGCGTGAATGAGAAGGCAATAAATTCATGGTTGCTGACTACTGTAAGACATATGGCCATAAACTATAAGAGAAATCTTAAACGGGAAGTACTAAAAGAAAACTTATTGTATTTCGAAAGTAAAAATGACAGTCTCGAGAACAGCTCAGAGAATGATTTCATAAGAAAGGTATGTGATGAAGAATGCCGGAAATTAGCTAAAGATATATTCGATGATTTATACCGCATGAATCACAGGTGGTATGATGCAATTGCAATAACATATTTCCTAGAGAAGCCGCAGAAAGAAGTTGCTGACATCATGGGTATTAAGCTGGAGGTGCTGCATAGTATGTTATATCGTGCAAAGCAGTGGATAAAGAAAAATTATGAGGAACAGTTTAACCACTTAAATGAATAATAAAAACAGGTGTCTCCTTTCGGCACCTGTTTTCTATATTGCGTTGTGATATGGAACAATAAATCCAGAGACGGGCTATGTCAGGGATTCTATCAGGTCGATAATCGTGTCAATTGAATTTTGCTGCGACGAATTCTTCATGGCGTCAATATAGGAATTCCGGTTCTCATACAGAGTATTAATTGTATTTATTAAAAGCTCTTTATTTAGCTCCTCCTCTTCAAGGACGACACTGAAGCCCTGACGCTCGAAAGAACGTGCATTAAGGATTTGATCTCCCCGGCTGGCGTTTGCCGAAAGAGGAATTAAAAGGTTTGGTTTATGAAGAGCCAGCAGTTCACAGATAGCGTTAGCCCCGGCCCTGGAAATAACGATATCGGTAAACGCAAAGAGATGACGAAGCTCTTCCTTTATGTATTCAAACTGTACATAGCCTTCGAGTCCTTTGAGAGATTCATCGACCTTACCTTTTCCACATAAATGAATTACCTGATAGGACTTTAGAAGCTCCGGCAGAATCTGCCGCACCGCTTCATTTACCGCTACGGCTCCGAGACTTCCGCCGACTACCATAATAACGGGCTTATCAGAGGTAAAATGAAGGAATTCCCGGGCCTGATATTTATCTCCGGATAACAGTTCCTGACGGATCGGAGAACCGGTCAGAACGGCTTTTCCCTCAGGAAGGAGGGAAAGAGTTTCGGGGAAATTGCAGCACACCTTGGTAGCGGCGGGAATGGATATTTTATTGGCAAGTCCGGGAGTCATGTCGGACTCATGTATGATCGTCGGAACACGCCTTTTCTTTGCCGCCAGTACGACAGGCACGGAGACAAATCCTCCTTTGGAAAATATAACGTCTGGTTTTAATATTTTTACCAGCTTTCTGGCTTCGTCCAGTCCTTTTAATACCCGGAACGGGTCGGTGAAATTTTGAACACTGAAATAACGGCGGAGCTTTCCGGTGGAGATACCATGATAAGGGATGGCGAACTGTTCAATCAGTTCTTTCTCAATACCATTATAGGAGCCGATATAATGGATATCATACTGTAATTCTTTCAGACGCGGCAGCAGAGCGATATTAGGAGTAACATGTCCGGCTGTGCCGCCTCCCGTTAAGATAATGCGTTTCATAATGCCCTCCTTTGGGTTATACTATAATTATATTATACGTTTCAAATAGATTTGGTCAAGATTTTTTATAAGGGGATATAGGCGATGAAGGATAAAAAGGAAAGTATTGAGGTATTTATAAAAAAAACGATTGAACAGGAAGCGGAGGATATACGCAGGGAAAATGCAAAAGAGCAGGAAAAAGAAAAAATGCCTCCAGAGACAAAGGAAAGAATCTGGCAGAAGCTTGAGGAAGATATAGAAGAGTACGAGCAGAGGGAACACTATAAGGCTTTGTCAGATGAAGATTACCATGCGCTTCGTCTTGGTCAGAAAATGATAGAAAAAGGGAAAGAAGGAAAAGGGGTTTCCCGGAGGAAAAAAAGAATTATGTTCTATGGCGGCTTTGCTGCAATGTTGGCTATGGTGATTGTGGCAAGCATTAATAGTGTTGGCAGGAATGAAAGAGTGGCGCAGTTTGTGACAAGCAGGATTGGAGGAAGAGAAGTATTACAGGTGGATTCCAGTGATGAGAACCTTGTGATTGTGAGGGAGGATGAAGAGGAAGCATAT
>CAOJQZ010000108.1 GCA_948441955.1 uncultured Lachnospiraceae bacterium
ATTTGGCAATAGATACAGCATGATAGATTCTATGAATCCGACAAACAAAAAAAGAACGCTGCAGGTATATACTGGCGTTCTCTTATCATTGTTTTATTTTGTTTTCTTACTGCTGCGTATCTGTATCCTCTGTCCCTTCGGTATCTTCTTCTCCATTCATCCCGTCCGGGTTTCCGGAGCCTTCCTCATCCTCTGCGTTCTCTTCCTTCTCCGGCTCCTTGATCTCCTCTGCCAGTACGTCCGCAATGGAATTATCTCCTAAAAATGTATCTACATTATACAAAAACAGTACATCCGTTATACTATAGCTCTGAATAATATTTTCCACACTGTCGTAAAAATATCTTGGATCAATCATTATAATATTCTGATAATAGGGCAGTAAAAACTGTACCATACAATTGGCATAGGAATCCTTAAAGAGCAGGAGATTCTTACGTTCCTTCTGAGTTGTGCTTATATCCACCCTCGCATGGTTTCCTCCGAAAAATACCGTATATTTGTCCTTATCGCTGAGGCATCCGCTCTCATAGAGGGAAGTGGATTTCTTTCCTTCTTCTACATACATCACAATATAGTCTGTTTCTATTCCCTTGGGCTCATACACCTGCACCACATCCTCGGAGCCATGATAACCGCTTTTTGATGCCAGAGTCCCCTGAAAATCATCTGCCACCGTATAAATATTATAGCCGCCCGCTGTATTTCCAATCTCCATCTCCTTCGCAAGCTGGCCAAACGCATAATAAGCCCCGAGGCTTGTCCAGTGATGATCCGTCTTATAGTAGATAGCCTCCTGCCTGTGCTTATTAAGGACATTTATCAAATCAATCTTCTGAAGCTTATCCCCTGCCATTTTATTTACCTCGCGGATATCTGCCGCCTGATCTCTTGCAGGAGCGCCGTAGGGCATCTTATCCTTCAATATATAAGAAGCATTTGGTGCAAGGCTCATATAAACCGGAATGTCGGAATGCCTTTCGGCAAATTCGCTCATACTCTCTACATTCCGCTTTACATTCTCCCAGTCCGGATCGGCCGGCACTTCCATAAGATATCCCTTTTTCCCAAGATATACCCCGTTTGATTCTCTCTTCCCTAAAAACTTGTCCTCATAAAGCTTCAGTGTAATCCACTGATTTCTTAAAACAAACTGGTCCGACACATAGCTTTCGAATTCGGTCATGTATTTTCCGCTTTTAATGGACTCCCATGAAAGCTCAGGCCGTTTTGCCAGCACTCTGTTTTCCGCTTCGGAAAAGCTCTTGTCCCGTTTTATGATATTCAAAACCATCACAACGGCAAGTGCAATTACAAATATCTTTGCCAGCTTGGAATAAAATCCTTTCCTCCACTGCTGCACCGCCTTCCGTCTGTCACTTTTCCTCTTTCTCTCATCAAGCGCCATTTCTTCTCGCCTCTCTTAAAATCTGAAATACAAAAACGGATTATATGTTGCGTTTACCAGATAAGCCGTTGACAGAATAAACATTAGAATGTATGTTGCGATTGCAACCGGACATCTGCTTTTCTTATGCAGCATAAATCTGGAAAACTTCTTATAAGTATATGGCACTGAACATAAAATTAGAACAAGAAACAGTAAAATATAATTATAGAAATAATATACTGCCGTTCCATTGATAAATCCGTCCGCTCCGATTCCGAACATCTTTCCTATATATGCAAAGGCGCTTCCGATACTTGGTGAGAAGAAGAAAACCCACCCGATCATGACCAGCACCATTGTATAGATATGCTTTATGAATCCCGGAAGACGTTCCATTACATCCTTCAGCACATACTTTTCCAGCAATAAAAGAATTCCATAATATAATCCCCAAAAAATAAAATTCCATGCCGCTCCGTGCCACAGCCCTGTCAGCATCCATACTACAAAAATATTCCTTATGTGCTTTGACCTGCCAACCCGGTTTCCTCCCAAAGGGATATATACATATTCCCTGAACCAGGAGCTTAACGAAATATGCCATCTTCTCCAAAAGTCCGTAATACTGGTGGAGGTATAAGGATAATCAAAGTTCTTCATAAACTCAAAGCCAAACATTTTTCCAAGGCCGATAGCCATATCTGAATATCCGCTGAAATCAAAGTAAATCTGGAATGTATATGCCGCGCACCCGATCCACGCCGCCAGTACGGAAACCTCACTGCCGGGAAGGGCCGCAATCGCATCGTACGCCATGCCAACATTATTAGCCAATAGTACTTTTTTTGCAAGTCCCCGAAGAAACCATGCCACTCCGTCTCCAAATCTGACAATCGATACTCTCCGGTTCACAAGCTGTTCCTCCACATCCGCATACCGTACGATAGGTCCAGCAATCAACTGTGGGAACATAGAAATATAGGTTCCGAAATGAATCAGGTTTCTCTGCACGCCTACATTTCCCCAATACACATCAATGACATAAGACAGAGTCTGGAACGTATAAAAGGAAATTCCAATCGGAAGAGGCAGGGCCCTGTAAGGAATATCAAACGGCAGTATCTGATTCAGATTCTGGAGCAGAAAACCATAGTATTTAAAAAATCCCAATATTAGCAGGTTCACCACAACAGCCATCAGAAATACGGTTTTTGCCTTTCCCTTTTTCCCCTTATTTCTGTTGTACTCAATCTCAAGTCCTGCAATATAATTGTATATAATGCTGAAAATCATCAGCGCTACATACACCGGCTCGCCCCATGCATAAAAAATAAGGCTGCTGATAAGTATCACCACATTTTTTAATTTCTTCGGCACAAGAAAATATGCCAGAAGTACAATCGGCAGAAACACAAACATAAAAAATACACTACTGAAAATCATCTCTTATTTCCCCTGCAGACTTTTCTGAAAAGCTTTATCTGCTGCCTTTGCTTTTTTATCTACAACATATAATATATAATTTCCCTTTACATCAAGAATATGGTCCTTAAGCAGCTTACACTGCTCCGGTCCATACCCTTCAAAGCTCTCAAGCTGCTTATTAAGCCTTGTATCAATAGCTGTCTCTACTGTCTCAGACTGTGCGGTATCCGTAAGCTTTACGATCAAAAGCTCTTCAACCTTCATATTTGAATCCGATACATACAGCACAACATTTTCATAATCATTGGCATTGAGTCCGTACAGACGCTTTACCATCCGGTTATCTGCTTCCGATAATTCTCCCGTATCAATTGCCTTTACCACTTTTTTCGCCACACTTTCCATCTTCGCATTACTGATCTCACCGCCGCCAAGGAGACTCATGACGAAAATCGTTAACAATAAAATCAATATGTATTTTACAATGCCAATATATCTTATCAGACCTTTCATTACATCTCTACCTCAGCCAGTATATTTAACGCCCAGTATTCGTAGAATTCCGTACGGAAATGTATTCCGTCAATATCATACAGATCCTTATGCTCCTCGAACACCTCCGTATTATCTATATAAGAATAACCCTTTTCCTGACACCACGCCTTAACCGCCTCATTATACGCCGGAATATTCATCCAGCTGTCTTCCCTGTCAAACGCCGGATCCTGGGCGGGAAAAATCGAATTAATATAGATATGGGTATCGGGAAGCTCTTTCATAAGCATCTGCATCTGCTCTTCATACCCGGCCACATATTCCTCCGGAGTCGGCCAATATCCAATGCTGACATCATTAATTCCCGTGCACAAAACTATATAGGAAGGATTCAGAGTTTTCATCTGTTCCAGATAATCCGGAATGTTTCCAATTGTAAGGCCTGCGTCAGCCATGACCCTGCTGCTGTCCAGAAACTCATGATAGGAAAAGCCCACGGTCCTGGAATCGCCGAAAATCACATAGTCGCTGAATTGCGCCCACACAGACAGCTCCCCGTTTGCAATCGCTTCCTCCTGGGCTTCTTTTCTTACTTTCTTAACCGCACCTTCCACAGTATCCATATCCTTTGCCTCTAACTGCTTTAAGTAAGCCACACCCTTTTTCTTTTCCTCTGCATTTGGATGCCAAAAAGCCTGAACTACCATAATTGCCAGCACCACGATTGCTGCACTGGCAATTATAATCAACCAATTTTTATTTATTTTCATATGCAA
The DNA here is from genome assembly GCA_948441955.1 of uncultured Lachnospiraceae bacterium. GTDB lineage: Bacteria > Bacillota > Clostridia > Lachnospirales > Lachnospiraceae > CAPEBR01. The sequence continues at coordinate 4,087 of CAOJQZ010000108.1, forward strand.
AACTCCATTTTTCGTCATAATACGACATTTTCATTATCTTACAAAAATAATGTTAATATTATGTTACAAATATATTTCGTATTTATTAAATAATGGATTATGTTCTAAAACTTAAGTTCTGCTCTAAATCCTCTTCCTTCAATCCCGCTTCCAAATTCTACAGTTCCGCCATGTGCCTCCATAATCTGTTTTACAATTAGAAGTCCCATTCCGTGCCGTTTAAGTCCGCTGCTTCCGTCACTGAGCATATAATGAGGCGTATTCTGAAGCCTTTCCATCTGCTCCTCTGTAACGCCTGCACCGTCATCTTGAATGGAAATACAAATCTTGTCTTCTTTTTTCCTTATTTCTATATGAATTCTGCAGCCTTCCGGATTGTGCACCCGGATATTGGTAAGGAGATTATTCACTGCCCGTCCTAACAGCTCCTTATCTCCTTCTATAATACAGACTGGCGTCTCCTCTGCCGCTTCCCATTCCACAGAATATTTCTGCTCCAGATCCAGATTCATAAAATCTGCCGCCGCAAGACGTAGAACCGCCAAAAGGTTCACCTGCGTCCGCTTCAGCGGCTGCATATTGTATTCAAGCTTAGAATACAGGTTCAGATCATGGATCAGATTCTTCATGCGCACGCTCTCCAGACGTATCACCTGGGCCTGTTTCCTTGCTTCCTCCGGAAGCTCTGTGTTATCCTCCAGTTGTCCGGCATAGCCCATCACCATAGAAAGAGGAGTACGTATGTCATGAGACACTCCTGCAATCCAGTTTTCCTGGGCATGTTCCTTTTTCTTAAGATCATATTTCTGTCTCATAAGCTTTTCCGAAGTTTTATTGATGGAAGCGCCAAGACCGGACAAAAGCCCTCTTTCCCTCACATACACTTCCTTTTCCTCAGAAAGAGCTTCAATTCCTTCTACAATCGGTTTTACGGAACGAAGA
>CAOJQZ010000109.1 GCA_948441955.1 uncultured Lachnospiraceae bacterium
GAAAATGGACTATATATATCATTATGATTCGCCCTTGGGCGGAATTATGCTTGCAAGCGGAGGAGAAGCGCTGAAAGGACTGTGGTTTGAGGGACAGAAGTATTTTGGTTCTACCCTTGCGCCCTCCGAGAAGCAGGTTGAAAAGAAGCTCTCGGTTTTTGAAGAAACAGCCCGATGGCTGGATATTTATTTCAGCGGAAAAAAGCCGGATTTTCTCCCGCCGCTTTCGATGCAGACGACTCCTTTCCGCAGGGCAGTATGGGAGATGATGCTTACAATTCCCTACGGGCAGACAATGACTTACGGGGAGATTGCAGGTAAAATTGCCGGAGAAAACGGCGTTTCAAGGACATCTGCCCGAGCGGTTGGGAATGCGGTGGGGCACAATCCAATCTCTCTGATTATTCCCTGTCACAGAGTTTTAGGAGCAGGCGGAAGTCTCACCGGATATGCGGGAGGATTGGATAAAAAGATATGGCTTCTTGAGATGGAGAAAGCATCCGCGGCAGGCTAAAGGGCATCTGTGACAGGCTGGAAAACAGCGGTGCTTCTTTCAAGAATCCCTTTCATATATGCGATGGCTGTTCCGTAATTTGTGATTGGGATACCGGCGTCCTCCGCACATTTGAGCCGGTATTTCATTTCCCGTTCATTCAGCGTGCAGCCGCCGCAGTGTATGATCAAGGTATATTTGCTTAAATTCAGCGGGAATTCTGTGCCGCTGGTAAATTCAAAATTCAGTTCCTTTCCGGTATATTTTCGAAGCCAGCCAGGCAGCTTCACGGTACCGATATCTTCGCATTGCCTGTGGTGGGTGCATCCTTCCGAAATCAGTACAGTATCGCCGCTTTTCAGGCTGTCGATTACACGGGCCCCTTCTGTCACTGTATCAAGATTCCCCTTGTATCTTGCAAATAAAATAGAAAAAGAAGTGAGAGGAATATGGGCGGGCACTGCCTTCGCCGTCTGCTCAAACACCTGACTGTCTGTGATGACAAGCGCCGGTTCCCGGCCAAGCCTTGACAGAGTTTCCGGCAGGTCAGAATCCCTTGTAACAATCGAAACAGCTCCTCCGTCCAGAAGATCCCGTATAGTTTGCTGCTGGGGCAGAATAAGCCGTCCCTTCGGCGCCGCCTTATCAATAGGGACAACAAGAAGGACAAAATCACCGGGCGCGATAAGATCGCTTACAATACGGCGGTTTATGTCTTCTGAAGGGACCAGTCCGGCAATGGCTTCCTTCAGTTCATGGATATGCAGGCCCGTTTCTGCACTGACCCATAGGATTTGTTCTTTACTTATCTGGAATTCCCGGGTAATCTTTTCTGTGATACTGTCCTGACTGACTGCCAGATCAGCCTTGTTCAGAACAATCAGACACGGAATCTGTTTACGTCTTATGTGTGTAAAAATGTCTAAATCCTCTCCTGTGATTTCAAGAGCACCGTCTATAACAAGAATTGCAATATCCGTTTTATTTAGTATCTGATATGTCTTTTGCATGCGAAGCATACCAAGATCGCCTGCGTCATCAAGCCCCGGTGTATCGATCATGACGACCGGGCCGAGAGGAAGCAGCTCCATGGCCTTCATTACAGGATCAGTGGTTGTGCCCTTAATATCGGAAACAATGGCAAGGCGCTGGCCCGTAAGCGCATTGATGATACTGGATTTTCCGGCGTTTCGCCTGCCGAAAATGCCGATGTGCGTGCGTTCAGATGAAGGGGTTGTGTTCATATTTTTCCTCCTTTGGGGACAGGGTATTTTCAATCTGGGACGTAGTAAAATTAAAAATACTACGTCCCAGATTCGCAGATTCGTCAGAATCGAAAGTCTCTGCGGTTATTTTCTCGTATCAGTTTCAGGTTTTCCAGCACAACTGCGCGGGCCTTTTCATTTGGTACATTTAACACCTCTTTATCAATAATCCTGTTTCCGATTTCCTTTGTGGCAAGGGATGCATAATCCATCAGATATTCCTGCAGTGTCATCAAGGCGTTTGGGTGGCAGCAGTTTTGGATTTGACCGCTTTTGCACAGAGACATAAACCGGTCTCCGGTCCGTCCTTCACGGTAGCAGGCTGTGCAGAAGCTTGGAATATAGTCCATTTCCATAAGCCAGCGTACCACTTCGTCCAGGGTGCGGCTGTCGATGACGTCAAACTGTTCCGATTTTTTATCCTCTGGTTCAGGCTCGCAGTAGCCGCCAACGCTTGTACGGGAGCCGCCGCTGATCTGTGAAACGCCGAGATGAAGGACGCGTTCCCGGACTTTTTGGCTTTCTCTCGTGGAAATGATCATGCCGGTGTATGGGACCGCAATTCGGATACATGCCACAATTTTTGCAAAAGTATCGTCGTCGATACCATTTGTAAATGCATCTGCGTCAATATCGTCGGCATTTCTAAGTCTTGGCACGCTGATCGTGTGGGGACCCACGCCGAAGGCGGCCTCCAGATGCTCGGCATGCATGAGGAGTCCGGCAAATTCATAACGGTACTTGTCAAGTCCAAACAGAACGCCAATGCCAACGTCGTCAATACCGCCCTCCATGGCCCGATCCATCGCCTCTGTGTGGTAATCATAGTCATGCTTTGGTCCGGTTGGGTGAAGCGTAAGATAGCTTTCCTTATGGTAGGTTTCCTGAAACAGAATATAGGTTCCAACCTCTGCTTCCTTAAGAAGCCTGTAATTATCCACAGTGGTTGCCGCAATATTAATATTGACACGCCGGATAGCGCCGTTTCGGTGCTTAATACTGTAAATGGTATTGATGGAATCAAGATAGTAGTCCATTGTATTATGAACAGGATCTTCACCAGCCTCCAGAGCAAGCCTTTTGTGTCCCATATCCTGAAGAGCAATAACCTCCCGCCTTATGTCCTCCTGAGAAAGCTTCTTGCGGGGAATGTGTTTGTTCTTTAAATGGTACGGGCAGTAGGTACAGCCATTGATACAGTAATTAGACAAATATAGGGGCGCAAAGAGCACGATACGGTTTCCATAGAAATCCTTCTTAATCTGTTCGGCAAGCCGGAAGATTTTCTGATTCATCTCTGCATCCTGACAGGCGAGAAGAACAGAAGCCTCCCGGTGGGACAGTCCCTTTTTACAGGCCGCCTTTTCGATCAGCGATTCAATGAGAGGGATGTTGTTCTGATTTTCCTCGGCATAGCGCAGCGTGTCGAGGATTTCCCCATGATTAATAAAATCCTCCGCATGTTTTGAATTTACGTCATACATGTTTGTTTTCCTCCTTTTATTTCATAAGTGTAAATTTTACATTTTCGAATCCCCTCTGGCGGTCACGAGATGGTAACCGACAGATTCCATGCGTCTTTCCAGACAATCCCGGCATTCAGCCGCTTCATCTCCTGTACAGATTTTATTATCATACAGGCTGTAATCCTTCCTTACGGCTTTTGGTGATAGATTCGGCATTACGACATTAGCGCCGGCGAGGACCCCAAGCTCCCGTCCCTCTGGAGCGATGGTGCCAAGAGCGGTAGTGGCGGGAAGCAGAACCTTTGGGAGCATAAGTCTTAAAAGCCCCAGCATGAAAAGAGTAAGCTCAAGAGTTCCGGAAGGTTCCTTTGCAAAGGGGGTGTCATGGTGGGGGATAAATGGTCCGATTCCTACCATATGCGGGCTCAGTTCTTTAATAAAAAGCATGTCTTTGGAAAGAAGCTCCGGTGTCTGGTATGGGGATCCGACCATAAAGCCGGTTCCTGTCTGATATCCGATCTCTTTCAGGTTCCATAGGCATTCCTGGCGCTTTACACCGCTTAAGGAAGGGGGATGAAGACGTTCGTAATGTAAAAAATCTGCGGTTTCATGCCTTAACAGATACCGGTCTGCCCCCGCATCAAAAAAGCGCTTGTAGCTTTCATAGGATTTTTCGCCGACGGACAAGGTAAGGGCGCAGTCAGGATATAAGTCCTTGATAGAATGAATCAGATGAACCATACGTTCATCTGTGTAGTATCCGTCCTCTCCGCCCTGAAGGACAAATGTCCGGAAGCCCAGTACGTATCCCCTGCGGCAGCAGGATAGTATATCCTCTTCGCTTAACCGATAGCGGCGCGTCCGGCTGCTGCTTTTCCGAATCCCGCAGTAAAAGCAGTCATTTCTGCAGTAATTGGTAAATTCGATTAGGCCCCGGATGTATACATCTGTTCCATAATAGCGCCTCTGTACCTCTCTGGCGAGCGCAAATAAATATTCGGCAAGCTCTGGCGTCCTGCCGGATATAAGAGCCGTCCATTCTTCCTTTGAAAGATTCTGTTCTATGTGAAGCTTATCAATAAGGCCTCGCATGTAGTTATCGTTTTTTGTCATAGTGTACCGCCTGAAGAATTTTGTTACATAAAAAATCCTGACGTCTTCGGCGTCAGGAAATAAGAAAGCCGCCGATGTTCTTATACCGGCTTTGCTTCCTGAAACAGCTGCTGTTCATTACTTGAACAGTAACCAGAATCATACGAATCTGTGCGCCTTTTCACTTAGGTTCCGCCCTTTGTGATTAGTACGTATTATAGTTATCATTGTAGCATAGAGCTTTAAAAGTTACAATGATTACTTTTTTTACAAATTTAAGAAAAAATATTGCTTTCCTTGGAAGTTTGTGTATAATGATAGCTCAGTAAAATTTGTATTAGAGAGCCGGCATCCGTGTGTCTGGCGCAGGGGTATCGAAAAATGGAAAATCTTATATTTAGTTTAAATGCGACGATTCCGGTATTTCTGCTTATGATACTGGGATTGTTTTTAAGGAAAATAAAATGGGTTGACTACGAGTTTGCTGATAAGTTGAACAAATTTGTATTCCGTGTTCCGCTTCCGCTTGTTTTATTCAAGGATCTGGCAGCAGTTGATTTTGAAGAGGCATGGGATACAAAATTTGTGTTGTTTTGTCTTTGTGTAACAGTTATCAGTATTGCAATATCAGCAGGAGTGTCCCTTCTGTGGAGGGATAAAAGCATAAGGGG
>CAOJQZ010000110.1 GCA_948441955.1 uncultured Lachnospiraceae bacterium
AGCAGCAGCTTTACTAATGGAATTTACATAGAAGAAAAATAATCTTTGTTTCAGCAGAAGGATATAGAAAGATATTCAAAAAACAGACAAAAATCTATAAAAAATATTTTTACACAATTCGACCCTTGCATTGAGTAGGGTCCCATAAAGGATGAAAACAAAATTAAATAAGGAAATATGATTAAAAACGAAAAAATTTAATAATGAAAACAACGTAAAAAAACAAAAATAAAATTATCGTTGAAAACCAAAGAGAGAACAAAAAGCTATGTAGTAGGATGCAATGTTGTGAGAGGCATTGCATCCTTTTTGTTATTTTCCAGAGCTTAAAAATAACAAAAAGGAGGGCGGTGTGAAGAACATAGAAACCTTGCGGCGCCTTATTTTTGATGATATAATAAATTTAATTATAATTCGATATGGATGTTTCCATATCCGCAGTATTGTATGAAGTTAATGGGAATACTGTGAAATGAATTGATTTCATAGTAGAAGTTGTTTATAATATGAACAAGACAGGAGTTTTTGGAGTAATAAAGATTTAATAAGGAGCGTTTAGGAATGTTTAAAAAGACCAGGAAATTTTTGTGGACCAGCTTTATCGGACTGATACTATTGTGTATCATTATATTTCTGTTTTTGGGAAGTATTATGAATGGGAAAAGTGAAGATGCAATTGGTGAGATTGGTATGCTTTACATGTCAGAGATGAATAAGCAGCTGCAGGAAAAGTTCAGTTCTATTACTGCGCTCAGAATGGAGCAGATAGAAGGAATTATAAGACGTACTCCCCCGGAAACGGTTACTTATGGGGATGAGATGCTGGAGGATCTTGCAACGAGCGCAGGTGTGCGGGAATTTTCATTTTTGGGTCTTTATGCAGAAGATGGTGAATGCGAGACAGTTTATGGGGAGGAGATAGAGCTTTATTCACAGGATGAATTTCAGAAGGTAATAAAGGATCATACACAGACCATAACCAGCGGGTTTAATTCAGATGGGGAGAAAATGCTGGTTATGGGCGTTTCTGCAGAATATCCGATGAAGAATGGGAGGACAAGTTCTATAATGGCAGTTGCTCTTCCAATGCAATATCTTGAGGAAGCGCTGGTTCTTGACAAGGAGGATAATATGGTGTATTCCCATATTATCCGCAAGGATGGAAGTTATGTAATAAGAAGCGGAAAAGAGTTCCGGGAAAATTATTTTAAACGTATTAAGGATATCGTTCAAAAATATAATGGAAAAACCCCGGATAATTATGTACAGGAATTAAAAAGTGCGATAGATAATAACAATAATTATTCCGCCCTTGTCATGGTGGATAATACGCATCAGCACCTGTACTGCTCACCGCTCCCGGGTTCAGAATGGTATCTGATATCGGTTATGCCGTACGGAGTGCTTGATGATGCCATCAGCCGGCTGAGCAGTCAGCGTCAATACATAATGTTAGTAGCATGTGCGGTTATTTTGGCAGGGGTGCTGTTTATATTTGTGGAATATTACAAATTGTCTCAACAGCAGCTTAGACAGCTTGATAAGGCTGAGAAAGAGGCTGTCCGGGCGAATAAGGCAAAGAGTGAATTTTTGTCAAATATGAGTCATGATATACGCACGCCGATGAACGGGATTGTTGGAATGACGGCGATTGCCATGACGAATATTCATGATCCTGCGCGTGTCCAGGACTGCCTGAAAAAGATCAGCATGTCAAGTAAACATTTGCTTGGTCTGATTAATGATATTTTAGATATATCAAAAATTGAGAGCGGTAAATTATCGTTGAACATTGATTTTGTTTCACTTAGAGATGTGATGAACAGCCTTGTAAATATTGTTCAGCCGCAGATAAGGGAAAAGGAACAGCATTTTGACATATTTATTCAGGAGATTGAGACAGAGGAAGTCTACTGCGACGGGGTGCGTCTGAACCAGATACTGATTAATCTTCTTTCAAATGCAATTAAATTTACACCAAAGGGCGGTCGGATCAACGTATATCTTTCTCAGGAGGAATCTCCTAAGGGAGAGGGATATATACGGTGCCATTTCAGGGTTAAGGATACGGGTATCGGAATGTCTAAGGAATTCCAGAAAAAAATATTTGATATGTTTTCCAGAGAGGATTCTAAAGTACAGAAGATTGAGGGAACCGGTCTTGGAATGGCGATTACAAAGTATATTGTGGATATGATGGACGGCACAATCGAGATAGAGAGCGAGCATGACAAGGGCAGTGAATTCCATATTGTTCTCGATCTGGAGAAGGCGACAATAAAAGAAGAAGACATGATACTTCCGTCGTGGCATATGCTTGTAGTAGATAATAATAAGGATCTATGTATGAGTGCTGTGTCGGCCCTTAAGGAAATCGGAATAGATGCGGATTGGGCGCTTGGCGGACATGAAGCGCTTCAAATGATAGAAAAGTGCTATAAAAGCCATAATGATTACCAGGTTGTTCTCCTTGACTGGAAGATGCCCGATATGGACGGACTTCAGACAACAAGAGAAATCCGTAAGATCGTAGGGGAGGATATTCCGATTTTTATAATTTCGGCATATGATTGGAGCGATATAGAAGAAGAGGCGCGTCAGGCAGGCGTTAAGGGATTCATTTCAAAACCTTTATTTAAGTCGAATCTTTACTTGGGATTAAGTCATTATATTGAAGGAACGGAAGAAAAAGAAGACGTTAAACATGAAGAACATGATTTTGCTGGATTTAAGATTCTTTTGGCAGAGGACAATGAGCTGAATTGGGAAATTGCAGAGGACATTCTTACAGAGGCCGGATTTGAGGTAGAGTGGGCAGAGAATGGAAAAATCTGCGTGGAGATGTTTGAACAATCAGAGGTGGGCCGCTATGATGTAATTCTTATGGACATTCGTATGCCTGTAATGACCGGATATGATGCGGCAAAGGCAATACGTTCCCTTTCCCGTCCGGATGCGGATCTTCCGATTATTGCCATGACGGCGGACGCTTTTGCGGAGGATATTCAGAGAAGTCTGGAGAGCGGTATGAATGAACATATTGCAAAGCCGATAGATATAGGAAAGCTTATGAAAACACTGCAGAAATATCTGCGCTAGGCTGTAATTGATGAAAGAAATCGGGGAAGCTATGAAGGATTATCGGAAGGAAAATGTAAGGAAGAAAATTACCGGCTGCGTATTACTGGCAGCCGGTTTTGCGCTTCTTTTTATTTCCAGGATATCCCAGGAATCTGCACAGTGGTACAGCGAGCATATTTATCCGATGTGGGTGGGCAGTATCGGAAGACTTTCAGGATTATTCCCTTGCTCTTTGTCGGAGGTTTTGCTGTATATATTACTTTTATGGATTATGGTTACAGCAGGAATCAAAATAAATCATATGATTCGGAAGAAGGAAACGAAGGCCTCCCTTCATAGCTGGCTGTGGAGTTTATTTCTTCTTGCATGTATTTTATTCTGTCTCTATGAGATCAACTGCGGAGTTAATTATCGACGAGATTCATTTTCTGAGGGGGCAGGGATTTCGGCCCGGAGGTATTCGGCAGAGGAGCTTGAGGAGACGTGTCTCTGGCTTACAAACGAGGTAAATGCATTAAGTGTCAAGGTGGAGCGGGATGACAGAGGAGTGATGAAGCTTTCCTCGGGGAGCGCTGAAAAAGCTGTGGATGCCATGCAGGAATTAGGGAATACATATGAAGAGCTTGAGGGGTATTATCCGGAGCCGAAGGGTCTTCTTGTTCCTTGGATTTTGTCAGTACAGAATCTATCGGGTGTCTATTCGCCTTTTACGGTAGAGGCTAACTACAACAGCGGTATGACAGACTATAATATTCCCTTTACAATGTGCCACGAGCTGTCACATTTGCGCGGGTTTATGCAGGAGCAGGAGGCGAACTTTATTGCATTTCTTTCATGCAGATCGTCCGGGGAAATGCAGTTTCAATATAGTGGAAACCTGATGGGATGGATCTATTGCATGAATGTGCTGCGCAAGGAGGACTATGATGCGTGGGAGGAGGTGCGGGAGGCGTTGGCTCCGGAGGTAGAGGCGGATCTGCAGGCTAATCATGAATTCTGGGAAAGGTATGACAGTGTGGCAGCAGAGGTATCCAATCAGGTGAACGATACGTATCTAAAAGCTAACGGTCAGGCAGACGGAGTAAAAAGCTATAACAGGATGGTGGATCTGATTGTGGCATATTACATAGATAAAGAATAAATATAATTTGAAGCTGGAGGAAAAGAAGATGGAAAAGAAAATGTCATGTATTGATTGTGCGGTGAAGAATTGTGATAAGATGGATAAGAGCTATCCGGAATTCTGTCTGACGAAAAACATGAAGAAGGAAGTATTTGAGAAGGCAATGCCGCGATATCAAGAGGAGGATAATCATAAGGTAATGGTTGCAGCGGCGGAAGTGGAATGTGAGCACTACTGCCAGTATACGCGTGTTGAAGAGATTATGGCGTTTGCGGAAAAGATTGGAGCGAAGAAGATAGGAATTGCAACCTGTGTAGGCCTGCTGAAAGAAAGCCGTATCCTTGCGGATATTTTAAGAAATCATGGATTTGAGGTCTTTGGCGCCGCCTGCAAGGTGGGTACGGTTCCAAAGACAGAGGTAGGAATTCCAGAAGAATGCAGTAAAATTGGGATTAATATGTGTAATCCTATTTTGCAGGCAGAACTGCTCAACGATGCAGGGACAGATTTGAATATTATTATGGGTTTATGCGTAGGGCACGACAGTTTGTTTATTAAATATTCCAAGGCGCTTGTTACAAGCGGAGTGACGAAGGATCGTGTATTAGGGCATAATCCAGCGGCAGCGCTTTATACGGCAGATACATATTACTCGAAAATTAGAAGGTAATTTATGATTTGGGACAGGGTAAAACGCAATCTGGGAGAGAGTATCCCAAAGTTTGTGTAAACCTCCAAACTGATGTAAGATAAGATTACA
>CAOJQZ010000111.1 GCA_948441955.1 uncultured Lachnospiraceae bacterium
TTGATTCTTTTCAATTTTATCATATCTATTGCAGAATTTCAATTATTGTAATTTCGAATAACAATGCTCTTCTATACAATAGAGCCCCACGGAAGCTCAATACGGAGAATTCTCGAGGGCCTTCCTTTCCCCTGGGACTGCTTCCCCACAACCGCCGCATAGCCCTCTTTCTCTAAATGTGCCAGCATCCGGTTTGCGCTGCGGGCGGAAATCTGCAGCTTTTCTGCCAGAGTAACTGCATCCACCTCTTTGCCGCAGTCCTCCATAACTGCTGCAAGCTTCTTAAGTGTATCCGTACTTAAATGCAGCCTCTGTGCAAGAAAGGACAGACTGGGAAGCTTAAGCTCATTCTCCCCTGAAAAGGAAATCTCTATCGTCTGATTCTCTTCCTCTATCATATAGGACTTTCCGGAATGTTCCAAAACGGACCGGTTGAGGGCCATCATCGCGCGGGACTTCGCCTCCAGGGTCGTATCCCCAATCCCAATGCCCATATAAATTGTGTTGTCTGGAAAGCGCCGGCCAAGCCGGCCAAACTCCCAGTATGTAGAATCCTTTAAAAACACATTCATCAAAGAATGTCTCGAGGTTACAATAAAGAAATGGTTTCCGTCTCCTGAAAAAACTGCCGCCTCCATGCGCTGCGCCAGAGAATATACGTTTTTCCTGTATTCATTCTGACACTGAAGCCGCTCCCACTCCTGAAACATCAGGTTTTGTTCGTCAAAGGAAACATAATTAAGCTGTATGGCAATAACAGCCATCCTTCCCTGATTCTTTTTTGCTGATAAATGCAGAATCTGCAGGTGGTAAATCTGTTCCTGCAGGACCTCCTTTACCGGATAGATGCGGACACAGGGAATCCCCTCCTCACGAAGAGGCCCTGCTATATGCTCCATACTTGTAACGCACAGCGATACACGTCCCTGCCGGTAGCAGTTTCGATGAAATTCTAACAGCTTTTTCTCAAACTGCTCTTCTTCCGAATCCATACCTGCTCTTAAGATTACGGAATCATAGATACCCACTTCTTCCAGCGCCTCCCGCAGAAGATTGTGATCAAACTGGTCAACACTAAGGGCTTTTAAATCACTCTGGAAAATTGCAATTCCTTCCAGACATGCCTGAAAGGCAGCAACCCGGCTGTACGGAAGGTAGGCCCATGGAATCGTGGCAACAATCCTCCTCCTGGCATAATGATAGGAGGTTGGTCCTGAAAAAAGAATCGCATCTGCTTCTCCTTCTTTCTGTAAAGCGTCTGCAATACTGGCTGCTTCATCATAAAATTCGGAGCAGTGGTACTGAATCTCTACATTTGGAAGCTGATCTATCATTTTATTGATGATTTTCGGCATCATCTTTGTACCAATCACGACAATCTTCATTACTATTTCCCCTTTATCCATATCCTTTTCTTTCAGTATACTCTATCAGCCTCCTAATGTCCAATATATAAAGACACACTAAGCATTAAAGACATATTTATTCACATATTAAAGACAAGATAGAAGTGATAATATTGTAAAAAAGATGCACGATAAATATTTTTAGGAGGGAATATTTGTGAAGAAAGTACAATTGGAACAATTTACAAAGTATCGCTTTCTGTCCAATTTACAATGCGGAAGCAGGGAGGGTCAGATCGCATTTGTCGTCACACAGGCAAACGTAAGCAACGGCTATGACAGCCATATTTTTCTTTATGAAAATGAGAATCTAAGACAGCTTGCCTCTGGAAGCAATTACATCTGGGACGGAGAGAATACCCTGCTTTTAACGTCACTCCGCGAAAAAGAAGACAGAGACGCTGTGGCAGGCGGTGAGGAACGAACGGTATTTTACAGAGTTTCTGCAGACAATGGTAATATCGAAAAGGCATTTTCTGTTCCGCTGAATGTTACAAAGCATGTAAGGCTTGATTCAGGTAAATATCTGCTGCAGGTAAAATACAACTTACGTTTTTCATCTATGTACCTATGCAATCCAGATGAGAAAGCAGAAATTCTTGCAGAGAAAAAAGAGGAGCAGGATTATCAGGTTGTTGATGAAACACCATTCTACTTTGACGGCATGGGATGGACAAATGGTCTTCGCAACAGACTGTTTTTATATGATGAAGCCGCCGGCAGTCTGTCTGCACTTACCAAAGAGGAAACCTTTACTGTCAGCAGCTTTGACGTGTCTCCTGATAAGAAGACGGCAGTTATCATTGGAAATAATTTCAAATCAGTAAAAGCCGGCCGCCCGGGAATCTATCTGTTAAATCTTGAAACAGGAGATATGGAAACGCTGATAGAGGAAAATAAGATGATGGCTGACACTGTAAAGTTCTATCAAGGCGGACTTCTGATTGCTGCAACAGAAGCAAAAGTACATGGCTGGAATGAAAGACCTGATTTTTACACTTATAATCTGGCTGACAAAACCCTTCATTTTCTTGCCTCCAACGAATATACGCTCCACACGGGTATCCGCACAGATTCCGTCTTTGGACCAGTACATGCCAACCGGGTGAAGGATGATATCTTCTATACCGGCGTCATCAAAGGATATGAAGGCCCTATCATGCAGATGTCCCCGGACGGGAGTTTAGAAGAGCTTGTTTCTGTCAGAGGTAATGTAAACGATTTTGATATTCAGGGAAACTCCCTATATTATATTGCTATGATTGGAGATAAACTGGATGAGCTGTACTGCATGAATATGTCTGACAGGGAGACCAGACGCCTGACCTCTCTGAATGAAGAGGTTCTAAGCGACTGCTACGTTGCCCGCCCCAGGAAGCTTGAATTTGAAAATGACGGTGTGGAGCTTGACGGATGGATCTTGTACCCAAAAGATTATGAAGCAGGAGGAACCTATCCCGCAATCCTTGATATCCATGGAGGCCCCTGCATGACCTACGGTGAAATCTTCTATCATGAAATGCAGGTCTGGGCAAGCGAAGGATATTTCGTATTTTTCTGCAATCCGCGGGGAAGCGACGGAAGAGGCGAAGCTTTTTCCGATATCCGGGGACGGATGGGCACTATAGACTATTCTGACATTATGAAATTTACGGATGTCATACTTGAGCGTTACCCCGATATTGATAAAACAAGAGTCGGAGTTACCGGAGGAAGCTATGGAGGCTATATGACAAATTGGATTATAGGACATACGAATCGCTTTAAATGTGCCGCATCCCAGCGCTCCATTGCAAACTGGATATCTCAGAATACCTATTCGGATTTTTCATTTCCACGGGGAGTAGACGGCGTCCAAGGGATGCCATGGGGAGATATAAAGAAGGTCTGGGATCAGTCCCCGCTGCAATTTGCGGATAAATGTAAGACACCAACACTATTTATCCATTCAACAGAAGATTTCCGCTGTCCTCTGCCGGAGGGGCTCTCTATGTACAATGCTATAGCCTTCTGCGGAACGCCTGCCAGAATGTGTATATTTAAAGGCGAAAGCCACGGCCTTGCCCTGAAAGGAAAGCCGCAGCACAGAATACGCAGGCTCAAGGAAATTACGGACTGGATGAATAAATATTTAAAAGCCTCTGATACAAAAGAGTAGCCCGAAAGGAGAAAAACATGTTTGATACTGTATATTTTTATTTAATGGTTGTTGTTATCGTATTTGCACTTGGAGACTTAATTAGTTATTTTACAAAGGGAAAACTGTCAGGGCTGATGATGGTCATGCTGCTCTTCCTGGTTGGTTTTCTTACCGGTATCCTTCCGAAGGATATCATTAACCGTGCCGGTCTCACACAGCTTGCCTCTGCTTCTACCGGAATGCTGCTGTTTAATATGGGATCTACTATCAATATCCGTCAGCTTATCAATGAATGGAGAACTGTTACACTGGCCGCACTCTGTCTGATTGGGTCCTGTATTGCAATGTTGTGTGCCTCTCCAATTATCGGCCTGAACACGGTATTAATCGGAATGCCGTCTATCAACGGAGCTGCTGTTGCTACCTCTATGATGTCAGAAGCCGCGGCTGCTAACGGATTTACAACTGCCGCCGCCATGTGCGCAGTAATCTTTGCCACCCAGCGGTTTGTAGGCGCACCTCTTGCCTCTACAATGGGACGCCGTTATGCAAAGGTTTTATTAGAGGAATACCGAAACAATCCGTCTGTCTGTGCAAATGCTTCAGGCTCCGGTACTTTAACGGAATCAGGAAACATACCCTTCTACGAAAAGCACAAATCCTTTTTTACATCAAATGTACTCATCGGGATTGCCTGTGTAGGCGCATTTATCGCACGGCTTTTAGGTTCGGTTACTCCTGTTGATTACAGTATATGGGCATTAATCCTTGGCCTTGTTACCGGAATCGGCGGCTATATTCCTCCAAAGCCTCTGCAGCGCGGAAATGCATACGGCCTCATTATGATTGCTGTTTTCGGTTCAATCATCCCGGCGCTGGGCGGCGTTACATTAAATGACCTGGGTACTCTTGCCCTGCAGCTGATTGTTATGTTTGGTTCGGCATGTATCGGAATCGTACTTGTTACCATAATACTTCCTGGCTGGAAGCTTGTAGGAAACCGTAATCTTGCAGTAGGTATCGGCGCCATGCAGTTCCTCGGATTCCCCTCAAATGTCGTTGTTGTACGTGAGGTAAGCGAAGTTATGGGTGAAACAGAGGAGGAAAAGAGTTACATTAACGAAAGATTAAGTGTATCCTACGTTGTGGGCGGAATTACAGTTGTCACAATTCTTTCTGTTGTAATGGCAAGTATTATCAGCAGTATTTTATTTTAAAGGGAGTGAACAGTAACTTATTTTTAGACAGAGATAGCAGGAGTTTCTATCTCTGTCTTTTTTTTAACGTTTTTTTATGGTAGAATAGTAATTGCAAAAACAAACAGAGGTGAATCTATGCATAAAGAATATTTAATGGGAAATGAAGCTATTGCCT
>CAOJQZ010000112.1 GCA_948441955.1 uncultured Lachnospiraceae bacterium
TTCAGATTGATCCAAGGCAGGTTGTATGGAAACGCTGCCTTGATATGAATGACAGGAATTTACGTAATGTTGTTGTTGGGCTTGGAAATAAAATGGACGGGATGGTTCGGGAGGATCATTTTGTTATTACTGTTGCATCAGAGATTATGGCAATCCTTTGTCTGGCAGATGATATCCACGATCTGAAGCGCAGACTGGGGAAGATTATTGTTGCATATAATTTTGGCGGCGAGCCGGTAACAGCAGATGATCTTCAGGCAACAGGCGCCATGACGGCTCTTTTGAAGGATGCAATTAAACCGAATATTATTCAGACTCTGGAGCATACGCCTGCGATTGTACACGGCGGGCCTTTTGCAAATATTGCTCATGGCTGTAATAGTGTGCGGGCTACAAAGATGGCTCTTAAGATGAGTGACATTACGATTACGGAGGCAGGTTTCGGAGCTGATCTCGGAGCGGAGAAGTTCTTTGACATTAAATGCCGAAAAGCGGGGCTGTCGCCGGACGCAGTTGTTCTTGTGGCCACTGTCCGTGCCCTTAAATATAATGGCGGGGTTCCCCGTGGAGAACTTGAAAAGGAGAATCTGGATGCCCTTGCAAAGGGAATTGTAAATCTTGCAAAGCATATTGAAAATATTCAGAAATATGACGTTCCGGTTGTTGTCACCTTAAATTCCTTTGTGTCAGATACACAGGCGGAGTATGAATATGTTCGTAAATTCTGCGAGGACAAGGGATGTGAATTTGCTCTGGCAGAGGTGTGGGCAAAGGGCGGCGCAGGCGGAACAGCTCTGGCTCAGAAGGTGCTGGACACCCTGGAGACAAAAGAAAGCCATTTCCATCCGCTTTACGAGGACGCACTTTCTCTTGAAGAGAAGATTCAAACGGTTGCAAAGGAAATCTATGGAGCAAGAGGCGTCGTATATGAGCCTGCGGCTAAAAAACAGCTTGCAAAAATTGAGGCAATGGGCTTTAAAGAGCTGCCTGTATGTATGGCCAAGACCCAGTACTCTTTGTCAGACGATGCCGCGAAGCTTGGGCGTCCACAGGATTTTGACGTCAAGATCAGGGAAGTCTATGTAAGTGCAGGCGCAGGATTTATCGTTGCTATTACAGGCGCTATCATGACAATGCCTGGACTCCCTAAAATTCCGGCGGCCAATGGGATTGATGTGTCTGAGGAAGGTAATATTACAGGACTATTCTAGGGAGAAAAATATGGCACAGCTAATAGACGGAAAAAAAATTGCGGCGCAGATAAAAGAGGAAGTCAAATGCAAAGTGGAGCTTCTTAACAGGCAGGGAAGAGAAATCTGTCTTGCCGTAATACAGGTGGGAGAGGATCCGGCTTCTTCTGTATATGTAAGGAATAAGCAGAGAGTATGTGAATATGTTGGTATTAAGTCAATGCTGCGAAAGCTTCCGGAGGATACAGAAGAAGAGGATCTGCTTGCACTTATTAAAAAAATGAATCAGGACAGAGAAATCCAGGGAATTCTGGTTCAGCTTCCGCTTCCGGAACATATAGATGAGAAAAGGGTAATCCGGACCATTTGTCCGGACAAGGATGTAGATGGATTTCATCCGGAAAATGCCGGAAGGCTTTGTATTGGGGAGAAGGGCTTTCATCCATGTACTCCGGCCGGAGTTATCAAGCTTCTTAAGTACAGTGAAATTGAGATTGAAGGAAAAGAATGTGTGGTTGTCGGAAGAAGCAACATTGTAGGCAAGCCTATGGCGCTTCTTCTTCTCAGAGAAAACGGTACGGTGACAGTAGCGCATTCCCATACGCGGCATTTAAAAGAAATAACAAAGAGGGCGGATATTCTGATTGCAGCGGTGGGAAGGCCATTGTTTATAACAGCTGATTATGTGAAGGAAGGCGCGGCAGTAATTGATGTCGGCATTCACAGAAGGGAAGACGGACATTTGTGCGGCGACGTTGACTTTGAGTCTGTAAAGGAAAAAGCGGCTTACCTTACGCCGGTTCCGGGGGGAGTCGGACCGATGACGATTGCCATGCTGATGCAGAATTGTGTTTTAGCAGCAGAATAGCAGGAGGAGGTTAGGGAGAGTATGAAGTGCAGGTATTGTGGACATGAGATACCGGAAGGGGAATTGATATGCAAAAAATGCGGAGAAGAAGTATTTATCGTTCCAGATTACAATCCGCTGGAAGATATGCTTACTGCACAGATAAAAATTGGTGTGAATGATGAAGACGCGGATTATCTGGATGATATTGCTGCTGATGTAAGAAAAAGAACGTCGCCCCGAAGGCATACCGGCAGTTCTCAGAACATGAATGTCCGGCGAAATACGGGAACCGGCCGGAACATGAATGCCGGAAGATATACGAATACCGGCTCCAACAGCGGCGGCAGAAGGAATACGAACGTCCGGCGAAATACGGGAACCGGCCGGAATATGACGGATCGGGAGCTGTATGAGCGGGAAAGGCGCCGGCGTCAGGCAGAACATAAAAAGGAGATGATCCGTAAAAAGAGGCAAAAGGCATTGCTGACACTGACAGTAGTTATAATTGTAATCCTTACAGGCTGTTTTGTATTATATCAGAATTCTTACAGCGGTATTGTAGGGAATGGTTACCGGGCGCTTAAAAATCAGGAGTATGGCAGCGCGGAAAATTACTTCCGCCGCGGAATAGAAAAAAACGAGAAAAAAGCAGATGCATACACCGGGCTGGCCCAGACCTATGTCCGTCAAAATCAGCTTTCAGACGCTAACGAGCTGTTTGCCGGCGCCATTGATAAACAGAAAAATAATACGGAACTTTATGAAGCCTATATTATATTCTGTATTGATTCCAAGCAGCAGATGACAATCCCCCTTTTGCTTGACGAAGCGCCGGAAAACATAAGGGAAAAGCTTTCGGAGTATATCATTGAAGAGCCGGAGTTTGATCTGGACGAGGGCGAGGTATACGAGGAGGTTCATCAGCTGGAGATTACCGCTTCAGGCAGTACCATATATTATACCACGGATAAATCGGAGCCGACACTGTCCAGTACAAAGTACAGTGAACCGATACAACTGACAGAAGGGGAAAATATAATCCGGGCGATTGCGGTAGATGAACGGGGAATTCCCAGTATGTCCGTGGAGAAGACCTATGTTGTTGAATTTCCAGTTGAAGATGCTCCGGCAGTATCACCGTCTACCGGGCAGTATGAACAGGCACAAAAGATTGAAATTAAGGTACCGGAGGGATATGAAGCATATTATACATTGACCGGTGATGATCCGACAACAGCCTCTTCCAAGTACAGCGGACCTGTTGATATGCCGGAAGGGGAAACGTTATTTAAGGCAATTCTTGTAAATGGCAGCGGACGCTCAAGCGGGGTGACAACCAGAAATTATATGCTGGAAATCGAAGAGGAATAGTGTGAAAAGAGAAGGAGGCTGTCTGTTATTCGGACGGTCTCCTTATATAATGTAAGGTATTGAGTCAAAAAATGTAGAAATTTGCGTTTTTTAATTCTGTATTCTGACAAAATAATCCTGTATAATAGCTACAGAATTATTGAAAGGAGCCATAGAAATGAATAAGGCAAAGAAAAAGGAGCTGTCTGTCTGTATATGGGCTCATCATATAGCAACAGCTGCAGGAATTACAGAAGGGATCTATTATCTTGCGGTGAAAAAACAGAGTTTCCTTAAAGAGCTTGAAATATTTATACTTACATTTATTCAATTGTGGGCAGGGGTTAAGATAGTTAAGGATTTAAGAAGCGGGAGATCAAGGCTTACGGAGAGCTATGATCATCTAAAAGGGCTTGTGGACAGCGAAAAGAGAAGGAAGGGAATTCTCTGGGGGCTGACAATATTTTCCGTGGTTTTTAAGGTGGTTCCAGTGCATATGCTGGCACATAGTTAAAATTTTATTTACTTGATATTTATGCAGATATGGCTTATGATTATAATATAAAAATTTTAGGAGGAACGTAAGATGTATAAGATATTAAAAGCTGAGAAACTGGCTGATAAGATCTATCTTATGGATGTTGAGGCTCCGCGTGTTGCAAGGCATTGCGAGCCGGGACAGTTTGTTATTGTTAAGATGGATGAAAAGGGTGAAAGAATTCCGCTGACGATCTGTGATTATGACAGAGAAGCAGGAACGATTACGATTGTATTTCAGGAGATCGGCGCTTCTACCATGAAGATGTCCGCGCTGAAAGCAGGGGATTCCTTCCGTGATTTTATCGGACCTCTGGGACGTCCGTCAGAATTTGTAGAAGAAGATATTGAAGTGTTAAAAAATAAGAAAATGCTGTTTGTTGCCGGCGGCGTGGGAGCGGCACCGGTGTATCCGCAGGTAAAATGGCTTAAGGAGCATGGCGTTGACGTAGACGTAATTGTAGGCTCTAAGACAAAGGACATGCTGATTCTTGAAAAAGAGATGGAGGAGGTCGCAGGCAATTACTATCCGTGTACGGACGACGGTACATATGGCCATGCGGGTATGGTTACAACGAAGATAGAAAAGCTTGTGGAAGAAGGCAATCAGTATGATGTCTGTGTTGCCATCGGACCGATGATTATGATGAAGTTTACCTGCCTTCTTACAAAGAAACTGGAGATTCCTACGATTGTCAGCATGAATCCAATTATGGTTGACGGAACCGGCATGTGCGGCGCCTGCCGTGTGATTGTAGGCGGAGAGGTGAAGTTTGCATGCGTGGACGGTCCGGAGTTTGACGGACATCTTGTTGATTTTGAAAATGCGATGAAGAGACAGCAGATGTACAGGACGGAGGAAGGCCGTGCGATTCTGAAGGTACAAGAAGGAGACACCCACCACGGTGGATGCGGTAATTGCGGAGGTGACAACTAATGGCTGATGTATTAAAGAGAGTTCCTGTAAGAGA
>CAOJQZ010000113.1 GCA_948441955.1 uncultured Lachnospiraceae bacterium
AAATATTTAAAAAACCTGCAAAAAGCTATTGACTTTTCTTAGCAGGTTTTATTGTATAAGAAACTTTCTTGGCATGGATATTGACTATATAGCCAATACAAATACTAATGTGAAAATATTTGTGCAGACGGCACAAGTACAAAAAATAAAATTATGCTTACATACCATGTTGTTTGTGTAAAATATATAAGATAATGCTTCTATACACATAATATTTAGTAAAGGGGGACAAAGAATGTATGTATTAAAGAATTGTCGGCTTGTGCCAGAACTGACAGAGGATTATAATTCTGAATTTGCAGATATTGTAATTGAGGGTCAGAGAATAGTGGATATTACCGGGCCGGAAAAGGCGTGCTGCAGCGCTGAAAGGGTATTTGATGCAGAAGGCTGTACGGTTATGCCGGGTATGTTTGACCTTCACACTCATATCAGTTATACAGGATTTGGAGATCTTCATGACGGAGGAAGAAGTGAGTATAAGATTCTGCTTGATACGATAAAGCATGTGACAGATTGTCTGAACGCTGGTTTTACAACGCTTAGAGACGCAGGAGGAAAGCCTGGTCTATGTGCTTCTGTACGAGATGCGATAGACGATGGAAGTCTGGTGGGGCCGGATATTAAGGTATGCGGACGCCTTATGTCGCCAACGGAGCTTGGTAATAAGGCTAACAAGTGGGCGGATGAGACCATTCACGAAATTGACTCCAGTGACTCGATCAGAAAAGGAGTACGGGAGGAAGTAAGAGACGGCGCAGACTATATTAAGTATGTTGCAAGCGGGGCAGTGACGTTAAAAGGGAGCAATCCCAAAATTCCCATTGCAACATATGAAGAGGTGAAAAAGGTAGTGGAAGAGGCGGCCTTTAAGGGGAGGTATGTGGCGGCTCATTGTCATGATACGGACTCGATTCTTCTTTGTCTAAAGGCAGGCGTATATACGATTGAACATGCATCGCTTCTTAATGATGCGTGTATGGAAATCCTGAAAGAAGGCAGGCAGTTCATTGTTCCT
This sequence comes from uncultured Lachnospiraceae bacterium, assembly GCA_948441955.1. Taxonomy (GTDB): domain Bacteria; phylum Bacillota; class Clostridia; order Lachnospirales; family Lachnospiraceae; genus CAPEBR01. Next base: position 1,019 of record CAOJQZ010000113.1, read on the forward strand.
ACTATAAGCTGCACCGGTGCAAAGCTTGCTTCTGGTGAGGGAAAACCTGCTTATGCTGCATATATGGCAAACGATACCGCGAAGCAGATTCTGGAAGGGGCAGTTAAAAGCATGGTGCGTGCGTCTGAGGACGGACTCATCGTAGGATTGGGAACAGATACAGGAATGCCGAATATCTTTCACGGAAATAATGCTATGGAACTGGTTTATCGTAAAAATCTGGGAGGTTTGCAGGATGCTGAAATATTAAAACAGGCAACCATCTACTCGGCTTTAATTTCAGGTGAAGAGGAAGATAAAGGCACAGTAAAATCTGGTAAGCTTGCAGATCTTATTGTTGTAGACGGAAAGCCAGATAAGGACGTAAGCTGTCTGCTTGACGGAATAAAGATGGTAATAAAACGGGGCAGAGTAGTTAGAGCGTGAAGAGAGGAGTTCTTGTATGAATAGAAATATTTCAGAGATGACGTGGCCTGAATTTAAAGAAGCAATTGAAAAAAACCAGTGATTATCCCAGTGGGTTCACTTGAACAGCATGGCTATCATCTTCCATTACATACGGATGTAATTATAGCGGAAAAGCTTGCCGGACTGCTTGCCGGACGGATAGACGCAATTGTAGCGCCTGCTGTTAATTATGGATATAAATCACAGCCGAACAGCGGCGGCGGTCCGCTTTTCCCGGGTACAATAGACCTTAACGGTGAAACATTACTGTACTTTTTAAAGGATATTATTTGTGAATTTGCAAAGGATGGCGTAAAAGAGATATTTGTGTGCAACGGTCATTTTGAGAATGAGGCATTTCTTGTAGAGGCGGTTGATCTTGCAACACAGGAATATCCGAATACAAATGTGATATTGGCCAGCTGGTGGGATCATATCAAAAAAGACGTTGTGGAGAAAGTATTTGATGAAGTAGAATTTCCAGGCTGGGCATTGGAACATGCGGCAATTGTAGAGTCCTCTCTTATGATGTATTTCGAACCGACGCTTGTCCATATGGACAGATTTGTGGAAGAGGAGAAATATATTCCAGGATTATATCACAGCTATCCGGTAAGAAAAGGGATTGTTCCAGAATCTGGAGTACTTGCAACAGCGAGGACAAGCAGTGTTGAAAAAGGGAAAATTTTAACAGAGTGTATTGTTGATGCTTACGCACATATCTGTAAAAGAACATTTGCACAGCAGTAAAAATATAAAGGAGAAAAAATTATGATTCAAAATACATTATTAGTATTCACAATTCTGATTGTACTGACAACTTTTGCCCTGTATGCGGAGCGTATGTGGAAATGGGCATCTTTTTTCTCAAGTCTGGGGATCTGTACACTAGGAGCAGTGCTTCTTACAACATGTAAGATTCTTCCCACAGCTTCAGCAGCATATGATGTTGTTTATGATTATGTCATGCCGCTGGCAATTCCCATGCTGCTTCTGAACTCCAATATTAAGAGAATTATTAAGGAGAGCGGAAGGATGCTTATTTTTTTCCATGTGTCCTGCGCGGCTGCGGTGATAGGTTCACTTGCCGCCGGGTTTATTTTCCGGAATCATCCGATGCTTGCAAATGATATTGCCGGATTTGTTGCGATGGAGGTAGGAGTCTGCACAGGAGGCGTGGTTAATCAGATGGCAATGGCAAACACCTTTCATGTTTCGGAATCTCTTACAGGGGCAGCGGCAGTAAGCGGTAATATTGTGGCAGTTATATTCCTTGTTGTTGTGGGAATGCTTCCAAGCCTTCCTTTTCTTAAAAAACATTTTACCCACCCTCATATGGACGAAGCCGAAGCACAGGGGATGTCAGAGATTGTAGATACAACGAAGGATATCCGGTTTACGGCAATCGGATTTGGAAAGCTTTTTGGAGTTGCATTTGGGGTATATGGTCTGGCGGCCATTTTCATGGATTTTGTAGGAAGCCTTGATCTTCCGGCAGTGCTTATGCAGCTTGGGACAAATATGTACCTTATCATCACAGTGATTACGGTTGTGATAGCCACAGTCTTCCCAAAACAATGCGAAAAGATTCCGGCTGGAGATGAAATCGGCACATTTTTCTTGTTGGTATTTATGGCAGTTATCGGTGCAGGCGCGAATCTGCTTGATATTTTAAAGGCAGCGCCGTTTGCTATGATTATCGAAATTCTTATCGTAGCAACAATTGTTGTTTTATCATTGCTTGTTGGGAAACTTGCACAAATAGATTTAGAGGAAATTCTTATCTGCTGCAATGCAAGCTATGGAGGACCGAATACCGCGGTTGCATATGTTGCGGGAAAAGGATGGAGAAGACTTGTTATTCCGGGTCTGCTGGTTGGTATATATGGGCTGATTATTGGAAATGTATTAGGTATTCTTGCCGGGAATATATTCGGGACGCTGTTGGGTATTTTTGGATAAAGAAGATGTTGATGCAATGACGAGATTTAAAGAGATAGAGAAAAATAAACAAAGATTGATACAGTTAAGCCTTGATATATGGAAGAATCCGGAAGGGCCTTATGAGGAACATTTAGCTAGTAATAAACTTGCGGAATTTCTTGAAAAAGAAGGTTTTACCGTAGAACGGAAGACAGGAGGCATAGAGACAGCGATAAAGGCTTCTTATGGGAAAGGAAGCCCGGTGATTGGTTTTTTGGGAGAATATGATGCCCTTCCAGGTCTAAGCCAAAAGGCAGCGGACGCGCGTAATCCGATAGACGGCCAGACATATGGACATGGATGCGGACATAATCTGATTGCGGCGGCCAATGTTGGAGCTGTGCTGGAACTAAAAGCACAGCTGGAATGCGGTAAGCTGAAGGGGACGGTTGTGTATTTTGGCTGTCCGGCAGAGGAGGTTCTTACAGGTAAAGGTGTTATGGCAGAGGCAGGAGTATTTGACTGTTTGGATGCCGCAGTGAGCTTTCACCCGATGGAGGCAAATATGACGACAACAGGCAATATGCAGGCATGTAATTCTGTGAAATTTCATTTTAAAGGAATTAGTGCACACGCCGGATCGAACCCTCAGGATGGACGTTCTGCACTGGATGCAGTAGAGCTTATGGATATAGGGGCCAACTATCTGCGCGAGCATGTAGATGAGGATGTCAAATTTCATTACATGATTACCGAATGTGGTAATTTGCCGAATATTGTTCCGGAAAGTGCATGTGTATGGTATTATATCCGGGCATCGAGACGTGAATTAGTGGAAGAGATTCATAAAAGGCTGGTAAAGATTGCACAGGGAGCGGCTTTAATGACTGAAACAGAGATGAAAGTTGAATTTCTGGGAGGATGCTATGAAACTCTGAATAATGCAGTTTTGGCAGAGGTTATATATAAGTCTATGATAGAAATTGCGCAGGAACCCTGGAGTAAAGAAGAGATTGCCTTTGCAGCAAAGCTTAATGCCCATACCCCGAGGTTGAAACAGCAAATGATAGAGGAATACGGACTGCCGCAGGATACGGAAATATTTTCGGGAGTCCTTCCGGTGCAGGAGGCGGCAGTTAAAAGCTCTACAGATGTTGGAGATGTCGCACATATTGTACCCACAATTTTTTTTACAACTGCTTGCAATAATATTGGAGCAGCAGGCCACAGCTGGCAGATAACAAGCTGTTCAGGGAGTAAAATAGGGCAAAAGGGCATGCTTTACGCCGCCAGAATTATGGCTGAATTTGGAAGGAAACTTCTGGAGAATCCGGCAATTGTGGAAAGAGCTGCAGAGGAATTCAAAGAACAAATGGGTGGGAGAGTATATAAGTGTCCGATCCCAGATGATGTAATACAAAAAAT
>CAOJQZ010000114.1 GCA_948441955.1 uncultured Lachnospiraceae bacterium
AATGAAAGATATAATTTTGTGGGGGAAATTATAGACGACTGCCTTGTAAAGGCAGAAAAGGAGCAGCTTTCTGTTTCTGATAAAATTGACCGTGTCGTTACGAATAGATGGCTGGCGCTTCCGATTTTTGCAGCTGTTATGTGGTTTGTGTATTATGTGTCGGTTTCAACAGTAGGAGGCTTTGTAACGGACTGGACAAATGACGTGTTGTTTGGAGAGATCATTCCTTCGGCAGCGGAGGGTTTTTTAGAGGGTATCGGCTGTGCGGTCTGGCTTCAGGGTCTGATTTTGGACGGCATCGTGGCAGGTGTCGGCGCGGTGCTTGGCTTCGTCCCGCAGATGCTTGTACTGTTTATCTTTCTTGCTTTTCTTGAGGCCTGCGGCTATATGGCGCGAATAGCATTTATTATGGACAGAATCTTTCGTAAGTTTGGTCTTTCCGGGAAGTCTTTTATTCCTATGCTTATTGGAACAGGCTGTGGTGTTCCGGGAATTATGGCTTCAAGGACAATTGAAAGTGACCGGGACCGTAAGATGACGATTATGACCACCACCTTCATTCCGTGCGGCGCAAAGCTTCCGATTATCGCACTCATTGCAGGAGCGCTTTTTGGCGGAGCGTCCTGGGTTGCGCCAAGCGCATATTTCGTGGGTATTGCAGCGATCATATGCTCTGGCATTATTTTAAAGAAGACAAGGATGTTTGCAGGGGATCCGGCGCCTTTTGTTATGGAGCTGCCGGCATATCATCTGCCGACGGCAGGAAATGTTCTGAGAAGTATGTGGGAGCGGGGCTGGTCCTTTATTAAAAAAGCCGGCACAGTTATACTTCTGTCGACGATTTTTATCTGGTTTACCTCCAGTTTTGGTATTGTGGAGGGCAAGTTTGGAATGGTGGAGGATTTAAGCCAGGGCTTCCTCTCTGACATCGGTCAGGCACTTGCATGGGTATTTGCCCCTATTGGATGGGGTGACTGGAGATCTGCAGTTGCCGCTATTACAGGTCTTGTGGCAAAGGAAAATGTGGTAGGTACCTTTGGCATTCTTTATGGCTTCGGAGAGGTGGCAGAGGACGGGGCAGAGATTTGGGGAAACCTTGCAGGCAGTATGTCGGCAATTGGGGCATATTCCTTCCTTGTATTCAATCTTTTATGTGCTCCATGCTTTGCGGCCATGGGAGCGATGAAACGTGAGATGAATAATATAAGGTGGTTTTGGTTTGCAATAGGATATCAGTGTATATTTGCCTATCTTGTCTCCCTGTGTGTATATCAGTTTGGCACAGTATTTTCCGGCGGAGGGATCGGTGTTGGAACAATTGCCGCGTCTATTGTATTTGCGGTTTTTCTTTACCTGTTATTCCGTCCATACAAGGAAGGAAATTCCTTTTATATGAATATTTCCAGTGTAAAGGCAAAAGTATAAAGAAAAGAGGGGAATCATTATGGCGTCGGCAGCAGACAGTATTTTATCAACGGTAATTGTAGGCGGAGCTCTTTTGAGTGTTGTTTTATTGATTATAAGAAGTATGTGGAGAAAGAAAAAACAGACGGGAAGCTGCGCAGGCTGCAGCTGCGGTTGCAGCGGCTGTCCTCATTCTCGTAAATAACGGGAACTAATATAACTATATGTAATGACAACATTATAAAATGTAATGTTTTTATTGACACACAATTAACAAAATGTTATAATATAAAAAGGCAGACAAGGAGAAGTGAGCATGAAAAATATACTTACCTTGCCTTTTTATTTTCCGACATTCATGGACGGAAATATACTGCCCGAATAAATAATACAGGAAATGAGGTGCAGCATATGAGTGGTATTAATATCATTATCTTATGTACGATTCTTGTATATATGTGTCTGCTGATTGGCGTGGGCGCTTACAATGCAAGAAAGAACAGCAGCAGCGAGGATTTTTATCTAGGCGGAAGACGAATGGGGGCGCTGGTAGTTGCCATGAGCGCTGAGGCCAGTGATATGTCAAGCTGGCTTCTTATGGGTCTTCCGGGAGTTGCTTATCTTACCGGTCTTGCAGACGCATTCTGGACAGCGGCAGGACTTGCAATAGGTACATATCTGAACTGGCTTTTTACATCAAGAAGATTACGGCGTTATTCAGAGAAAATAGGTGCGATCACAGTTCCGACTTTCTTTGCGAAGAGATTTCATGACGAGAGAAATATTATAACAGCAATTTCAGCTGTTATAATCGTTGTATTCTTTGTCCCATACGTAGCGTCCGGATTTGCGGCATGCGGCAAGCTGTTTAATTCTTTGTTCGGATTAGACTATATGACGGGAGCTATTTTGTTTGCGATTATTATTGTCATTTATACCATTGCAGGAGGTTTTACAACTGTTGCAACCAATGATTTGATTCAGAGTATTGTTATGTCAATTGCGCTGGTTTCAATTGTTACCTTTGGCGTCACCAGCGCAGGGGGCATGGGCGCAGTTATGGACAATGCAAAGTCCCTGTCCGGCTACCTGTCACTTTCTGCAATCCACGACGCAGTTGCAGGTTCGGCTATTCCATACTCTCCGCTGTCAGCAGTATCACTTCTGGCATGGGGGATCGGATATTTCGGTATGCCGCATATTTTAGTAAGATTTATGTCAATTGAAGATGAAAATAAGCTTGTACTTTCCAGACGAGTCGCCTCTATCTGGGTAACGATTGCTATGGGCGTTGCTATTTTTATCGGTATTGTAGGCCTTGCAGTTGTAAATGCAGGCGGTATGGAGCCTCTTGAGGACAGTGAGCGTGTAATTATTGCACTTACAAGTATTTTAAGCAAGAATGGTTTCCTGACAGCGGTTCTCGGGGGTGTTATTCTTGCGGGTATCCTGGCGGCTACTATGTCTACAGCGGACAGTCAGATGCTGGTTGCAGCATCTGGTGTATCAGAGAATATTGTGCAGGATTTTATGGGCAAGAAGCTGACAGAGAAGCAGGGACTTAATGTTGCACGTTTCACGATTCTTGCAATAGCATTAATTGCACTGTTTTTGGCCAGAGATCCGAATTCCAGTGTATTTGGTATCGTATCCTTTGCATGGGCCGGTATGGGCGCTGCATTTGCAGGAGTTATGATCTGTGCGCTGTTCTGGAAGCGCACTACGCTTCAGGGAGCCCTTGCCGGTATGATTTCCGGAGGCGCTATGGTATTTATCTGGAAGTATATGGTTCGTCCGATGGGCGGAATTCTTGATATCTATGAACTGCTTCCGGCATTCTTGGTTTCACTGGCTATGATTATTATTGTAAGCCTTGCCACAAAAGCGCCGGATAAGAAGATTATTGAAGAATTTGAAAGCGTAAGCATGAAAAAATAAAACAGACGGAATTAAGATGAAAATGAAAAGAGAGCGCCGGTTTTCGACAGGCGCTCTCTTTCTTTCACTCTTATTTGCTCTTCTGATAAGCTGCAAGGTGTTCAGCACTCTTTTCGAGACTGAATTCATGCACGTTTCCAGTATCTATCAGTGTAGATGCGGAGGAGTATAACGGTCCTACAAGGTCGTTATTGTATGCAATAAACTCATCCTGATTGATTGCGTAGAATACTGCTTTTCTTAAATCCAGATTTTCAAACTTGTTTCCGTTTGTCATGTTAATATCACAGTAGGTTGTTGCGTGTCTGATATAAACATATACGGTATAGTTACTGTCTTCCTGTAAGGTTTCTACATCATTTGTGTTCACAGAATCCAAAATATCGATACCGCCTGCACGGAATTCTGAGGTTGCAGAGGTTGTGTCTTTGATAAACTTAATTGCTATATTTTTAATTTTAGCTTCGTTTTCGGTTCCTGCCATATAACCTGGATTCTTTTCAAAAGTTACCTGATAGTCGTCATAGTCAACAAGAGCATAAGGGCCTGACATCCAGAGATGGTTATTTCCTGATTTAATTGCGGCCGGGTCGCCGTAGCATACGTCCTTTTTCGGATCATAAGAAGCAACGTCAAACTTGGAATTCATCTCTGTAACGGCTTCCTTATTCAGGATACCGGCTGACTGATGGGCCAGATAGTAAAGTACCTGAGGGAATGCATTTTCTGTAGAAATCTTTACAACCTGGTATACCCCGTTTGCATTATCAACTTCATTTTTGTCTGCTGTTAAGGTCTTAATCTCACTTGGAAGATCCTTTGATAAAGTGTCAAATACCGGCTTTCCTGTATCGGAATCATTGATGCCCTTCAGTTCCTCAACATCTGTTACAATGGAAATGTCGGACATATGATTATGGAGGTTATAGGTTTGGTGGTTTGCAACACTCTTTTCGTCAGCCGCCCTCTCAAGTGAGAACTCTACGTCCTCTGCACCTACACGTACGTCGGTAGCTACAACGTGCTTGTCTTCTACCTTTGAGAAGTAAACATCATCCCGGAGAATAAAGTAGAATACATTATTTCCTTCTCCAATAGCAATATTGCGAGACAGGGAGCCGTCAGGTACAATCTGGTCGTCGTCTGTCATATTTACAATACGGACATTTAAGTTGGCTGAAAGCTGGTTGATGGAGCCGTCATTTGCCTGAATTGGATCCAAGGACTTAAGATCGCCCATAGTCTGTGTCAGCATTAAAGTTCTTGTTTCATTCTGAGATGTATCAACGTAGGAATAGCGCTCCCAAAATGCGGAACGGGACTGCGGATTGTGGACGGTGCTTTCGTCTACAACCGTATTATTGATGGCCCGGATACCTCTATTTGCGTACAACGGAATAGAGTAAACATTTTCAGTTATTGCATAATCCTCTAATTCCTTGTAGGTTGC
>CAOJQZ010000115.1 GCA_948441955.1 uncultured Lachnospiraceae bacterium
AGCGGCACTGCCTGACGCTGCATGTTGGAACCCATCAGCGCACGGTTCGCATCATCGTTCTCAAGGAACGGAATAAGCGCAGTAGCCACAGAAAATACCATCTTAGGAGAAACATCCATGTAATCGAACATTTTCTTCTCATACTCCTGGGTCTCCTCACGGTAACGTCCGGATACATTTTTACGGACAAAGTGTCCTTCTGCATCCAGAGCCTCATTCGCCTGCGCTACATGATAATTATCTTCTTCATCCGCTGTCATATATACTACTTCATCCGTAACCCTTGGATTCGCCGGGTCGGAATGATCTATCTTGCGATACGGAGCCTCTACAAATCCATACTGATTAATTCTGGCATAGCATGCAAGAGAGTTAATCAGACCGATATTGGGTCCTTCAGGAGTCTCAATCGGACACATTCTTCCATAATGCGAATAATGCACATCACGCACCTCGAATCCGGCACGGTCTCTGGATAGTCCGCCTGGTCCAAGAGCCGACAGACGCCTCTTATGGGTCAACTCCCCAAGAGGGTTATTCTGATCCATAAACTGGGACAGCTGAGAAGAACCAAAAAATTCCTTCACTGCCGCTGTTACAGGCTTAATGTTAATCAGAGACTGCGGCGAAATACCCTCTAAGTCCTGTGTTGTCATTCGTTCTCTTACGACTCTTTCCAACCGCGAGAGGCCGATTCTGTACTGGTTCTGCAAAAGCTCGCCCACCGCGCGGATACGTCTGTTTCCAAGATGGTCGATATCATCATCATTTCCCATACCGTATTCCAGATGGATATTATAGTTAATGGACGCAAGAATATCTTCCTTGGTAATGTGCTTCGGAATCAGGTCATGGATGTCTCTGCGGATGGCATCCTTAAGCTCATCAATGTCCCCTGCCGTCTCCTCCAGAAGGTTTGCAAGTACCGGATAATATACAAGCTCCGTAACCCCCACTTCCTTCGGATCAATATCTACAATAGAAGTAATATCTACCATCATGCTGGAAAGAACCTTAATAGGGCGCTCTTCCTCCGGCTTTTTAATCCATACCGCAGCAACTGCGGCATTTTGAATCTGATCCGCAAGCTCCCTTGTAACCTTTGTACCAGCCTCTGCAATCACCTCTCCTGTAACCGCGCTGCGCACATCCTCAGCAAGAATCTGCCCTGCAATACGGTTCCTTAAAAGAAGCTTTTTATTAAATTTATAACGTCCAACCTTCGCCAGATCATAGCGCCTCGGATCGAAAAACATACTCATAATCAAACTTTCCGCACTGTCAACCGCAAGCGGCTCGCCCGGACGTATCTTCTTATATAGTTCAAGAAGGCCTTCCTGATAGTTCGTGGCAGCATCCTTCTCAAAGCTTGCCATAATCTTCGGCTCCTCGCCGAAAAGCTCTACAATTTCCGGATTTGTACCAATTCCGAGAGCACGAATAAGTACTGTAATCGGTACCTTCCTTGTTCTGTCTACACGCACATAAAAAACGTCATTGGAGTCTGTCTCATATTCCAGCCATGCGCCGCGGTTTGGAATAACAGTTGAAGAATACAGCTTCTTGCCCAGCTTGTCGTGTGCAATCGCATAATAAATACCAGGCGAACGGACCAGCTGACTTACAATTACACGCTCAGCCCCATTGATCACAAACGTTCCGGTACTTGTCATCAGCGGCAGATCACCCATGAAAATCTCATGTTCATTAATCTCATCGGTCTCTTTATTGTGGAGCCTTACCTTCACCTTTAATGGTGCAGCGTAAGTGGCGTCACGTTCCTTACACTCTTCGATCGTGTACTTTACATCATCCTCGCACAAGGTAAAATCCACAAATTCCAGGCTTAAATGTCCGCTGTAATCGGAAATCGGAGAAATATCTTCAAATACCTCCTTCAATCCTTCATCAAGGAACCAGTTATAAGAATCCTTCTGAACCTCAATCAAGTTGGGCATCTGAAGAACTTCTTTTTGTCTGGAATAGCTCATGCGGGAACTTTTTCCGCTTTTTATAGGGCGAATTCTGTTTTTCTCCATATCGACGTTCACTCCTCATTAATTTTTTTGTGGGCGGAAACTCCCCGTAAATATTGCAATTTAAGCAAAAAATTAACTTCGCATTATACTTTTCATGCAATATTATGGTATAACTTTCCACAATAACGCATTTTTTACTATAACACAAAGCTTTACAGCTTGTCAATAATTAAAAACCAAATCACACCTCTTTATAACATAGAAGGAACAAAGCTCCTTTCTAATTATATAATACTGCTGTTGTATCCACTGCCGTCATCTGGAATTTCTCTCCATTTTTCATCATTTTTACATCCTCCTTCTTGAGCAGAGACACTCTGCCCCTCTTTCCCTTTACCATAATAACCATTTTTTTACTAATGATTTTTTGTGACGAATTTTGTAATATGATATAATAATCTCGTATGATTTATGCTTTGAACAGGAGGAACATCAATGACAATAGCACTTATAGACGACTCCATTGACGATCTTGAAATTCTTTTTGGTTATATATGTCGTTATTGCCAGGAGCACAAAATACACGCCCACATCGAAAAATATACGAATGAGCTCACATTTTTACGCAGCACAAAGCACACCTCATATGATCTCGTATTCCTTGACATTTATATGCGGCAGACTTCCGGAATTCAAATTGCGGTCAAACTTCGGGAAACACATCCAAAGTGCCAGATTATTTTCACTACCGCAAGCAGGGAACATGCAGTAAATGCATTCCGGCTCCATGCTCTGGATTATCTTGTAAAGCCTTACACATATGAAATGCTTGCAGATGCTGTCAGCCGTTTCGAGCAGGTAGCAGCAAAATTTTCACATTATATTGAATTAAAGGAAGGAAGACACTATACCCGCGTTCTTATTTCTGATATTATATATACAGATTATCATAATCACTACATTCAGGTCCACACGAGTTCCTGTATGATACGTTCCTATTTGTCTTTTGATGATTTTGCGCCTATGCTTGAGCCATATCAGCAGTTTTTGTGGTGCTACCGCAACTGTATGGTAAACATGGACTATATTGAATCCTTTGACGACAAAGATTTTATCTTGAATAACGGCGAGCGGCTGCCCATTTCAAAGGCAAGAAGACAGGATATTATACAGACCTACGCTGACTATATCTTTGATTATGTGAACGGAGGAACAACTTTATGACACCGTTATATGTCGCAAGCGTACTTCTTTATATATTTCCTTGCTTTCTGCTCCTTTTTCTGACATTTCAGGATCATTTGAGCATTCCCTGTGTGCCGAGAATATTTATCAGCCTCCTCATTTTTTCTGCAATCTCCCTTCTAGGTTCCTATGTCTTTCTGTACGCAGAATCTACGTTGTGGCACACTTTGCTCACATTTCCCATCACCATTGCAGGCGCATGTCTTTTCTGCTACTCAGCAGCATACAACTTCTGGCAGGGAATCTTTATCATTACCATTGTCAAATGCTATGTTGAAAATATATACCTTTTATCAATATATGTTAATTTTGCCGCTACAAAAGCTTTCCCCTCTCTTTCCTGGCCCCGCGTCCTGTACAGCACGTTACCATTAACTGTTCTTAGTTTCCCTTTTGCATATATGTTCTTCAAAAAGCTGCTTCGCCCTGCAGTAGACTATACAATATCACTCAGCATCTGGCGAACCATGTGGATCATCCCTATATGCAATAGTGCCATCTACAGTCTGACGGTATCACCGCATCTTGCAAGCCCTTATTTTACGCCGGGAAACGCCTTTTTCTTCGTTCCGCCCCTGTGGGCAGTCTTAACCTTTACGACCTATGCAATCATTCTGCAGATGATAACTAATATAAGCAAAAATGCGATCCTTAAGGAAACCCTCAATCTGTCCGAAACCCAGATAAGCGCCCAGCAGAAACAGTTGGATGCACTGCAGAGTCACATGGTTCAGATTCAGCGCTTTCGTCATGATACGCGCCATCATATACTTGTGCTCAGAGAATTTCTCAAAACCAAGAACCAAGACGGCCTGGAAAGCTACCTCCAGGAGCTTACAGAAGCCCTTCCCACAGCGCCGGAAAATTATTGTGAAAACCCTGTTGTAAATGCATTGCTGTGCTATTACAGAGAGGCTGCGGAAAGCGAACAGGTCAAAACCTCTTTTTCTATTTCCATTTCAGGAATTCTTCCGTTTTCGGATGCAGACTTGTGTATCATACTAGGAAATTTTCTGGAAAATGCTCTGGAAGCCTGCAGACGCATGAAGAAACCGGACAAGTTCATCACCTTGCGGATCTCCATGCCCAGCCGGCTCACCCTTGTTATCATTACTGAAAACAGCTATGAAGGGACTATCCTGCGGACGAAAGACGGTGCATTTCTTTCCTCAAAAGCCAAGAACCGAAAGGGGATAGGAATCGCCTCTGTAACGCATATCATAAAAAAATATAACGGAATTCCCCGCTTTGAATATCAGGAACCGGTCTTTAAGGCCTCACTGCTGTTAAATGCAAAAGAACAGCTGCAATAGCAGCTGCTCTTTTTATATGATATCTTTTTATTATTTAAGATTAACCTCTGCACCTTCTGCTTCAAGCTTAGCCTTAATCTCCTCAGCCTCAGCCTTGGAAACAGCCTCTTTTACTACCTTCGGAGCTTCGTCAACTACTGCCTTAGCCTCTTT
>CAOJQZ010000116.1 GCA_948441955.1 uncultured Lachnospiraceae bacterium
CCTGAAAATTACATATCAATAGGATTAAGGAGCAGTGTTTTATTATTCATATATCGAACGGCGGGATAGGTTATTTGCCAGAATCCTCTTTTGACTTTGCAGTTTAATGATGCTATATTAGTAATGAAGAATTTTTGAATTTTATATAAGCCAATATTGTTCTTTAAGGGGTTTATAATATGAAAAAGAGAAAAAGAAATGAGGAGCACAAAAAGCTTGTGCTGATAATGCCTATTATAATAGTTTTTCTTGTTTTATCAGCAGTTGTATTTTTTATCTCAAAGAGAATATCGACAGAGATGTCTGAATCAGCAATTGATAATCTGAGCGGAAGCCTGGATTTGATCGGCAATACAATAGAAACAATTTTAAAAAAGGAATCAGAATTTCAGAAGCTGATTGTCCAGGAGATATTAGATATAAATGATCCGGAGGATTTTGTTCTTTCCTATGACAGGAACAATACAATGGTAAAGATTTCCTGGATATCATCCGGGGAGACTGTAGGAGTGTCTAATACGGGGGAGGCTTTTACAGCGGAGGATCTGGACTTTTCCGATGGAAAGACAGTAGACGGCCTGCCTTTATCCGGATCCTATGTAAACGATATGGGGACCTGGGCATATACGATGAAGTGTCCGGTTATAAGAAACGGGGAGGAAAGAGGAACACTCTTTGTAGAATATATCTATGATTCATTTGATGAAGCATTTCCTGATAAATTTTATAATAACGAGGCAAAGCTTTATCTTATGGACGCGGTCAGCGAGAGAATGGTATTGAAGCCCAAGGGAATGGGGGAGCGCGATGCAGGGCATATGAATCTGGACGATTTTTATTACGCCAACAGGATTCAGGAAGACTATATACAGAAAAGTGTTGCAGAAGGCATAAAGAACGGAAAAGATATGATGTTCTACCATGATATACAGAACGAGGTTTCCCTGATATATATGTGGTCTGTTAACGAGGGGGCGTCATATCTGATTGGATATGTGCCGGTTCAGTCCATACAGAGGGAAGGGGATGCTGTAAATCAGAATATATTTATTGTTGTGGCTGTTATGCTGCTGGCTTTTTTGGGCTGTTGTGTAAGTTATCTTTTTTTTGACAGACAGCAGAATAAGAACAGGCGGGACAGAGAAGCGGAGAGGGAGATTTATAACAGGCAGCTGAGGGAAGCGCTGCAGACAGCACAGATAGCGAATCAGTCAAAGACGACCTTCCTTTCGAATATGTCCCATGATATACGAACTCCGATGAATGCGATACTGGGCTTTGCAACACTGCTTGCGAAGGACGTGGATAATCCGGAGAAAGTCAGGGAATATACGAAAAAGATTACTGCCTCCGGGCAGCACCTTTTAAGCCTGATTAATGATGTTTTGGACATTTCCAAGATTGAAAGCGGAAAGGTAGTGCTTACGATTGACGAGTTTTCCATGAACGACATGATTTCTTCGATTGACGCGATTATCCGTCCGGCGGCAAAAGCAAAACGTCAGAATTTTGATATTGTAATTAGAGGACTCAAGCATGAAAATTTGATCGGAGATGAGACAAGGATCAATCAGATCCTGATTAATATACTTTCTAATGCAGTGAAGTACACCCAGGAAGGAGGGGATATCTGCCTTCGCATTACAGGACTTAAGCAGCATTCTAATCAGTATGAGCATATCAGGATAGAAGTGGAGGACAATGGATACGGGATGACGCCCGAATTTCTGGAAACGATCTTCGACGCCTTTACCAGAGCGGAGAACAGTACGACGAATAAGGTTCAGGGAACAGGGCTTGGTATGGCTATTACGAAAAATATTGTAGAGCTTATGGGAGGAACGATAAAGGTTGCCAGCGAAGTAGGAGCAGGAAGCCTGTTTGTCGTTGAGCTGCAGCTTCGTATTCCGGAGTATAAGGAAGAGGACTGCTTCTGGAAGGAAAGAGGAATTTCCCGGATTTTGGTGGTGGATGACGAGGCTGAGATTTGCGAAACGGTTTGTCTGCTTATGGAGGACACTGGCGTACGTGTAGATGTGGCATACAGCGGAGAGGAGGCTGTGCGCCTGAGAAAGGATGCATGCAAAAATGCGGAGGATTATCAGGTGATTCTTCTTGACTGGAAGATGCCGGTAATGGATGGAGTTGAGACAGCAAGACGTCTGCGGACAATCGCATCGGAACAGACTCCCCTGCTGCTCCTGACGGCACACGACTGGGAGGACATACAGGAGGAGGCCGTCAGAGCAGGGATTGACGAATTTCTTGGGAAGCCGTTTTTTGTATCAGCCTTCAGGGAAAAGCTTCTTGAGATTATGAGAGAACAGGGAAGAGAGGAACAGGATGCACCGGGCATAGAAGAAGGAATATTGAGAGGAAGACATTTTCTTGTGGCGGAAGATAACGAAATTAATGCGGAGATATTGTCTGATCTCCTGGATATGGAGGAAGCATCCTGTGAGATTGTAGAGAATGGAAAGCTTGCAGTGGAGCATTTTAAACGGATGCAGCCAGGAAGCTTTGACGCTGTACTTATGGATGTTCAGATGCCGATAATGAGTGGTTATGAGGCTTCCCGTGCAATCAGAGCATTAGAGCGTGAGGACGCAGGAACGATACCCATTATTGCAATGACGGCGAATACATTTGCAGAGGATGTGAAGGATGCATTGGAGGCAGGCATGAATGCCCATATTGCGAAGCCGATAAATATGGAACTGCTTATAAAGACACTGAACCAGTATTTGAAATAAAGCAGTGGTTTAGAGAGTTAGAAGTGCATAGTCTTAGAAGGAGAGGGATTATGAAAGGAAGAAGGGTAAGAACAGCGATAATTTTAACGGCTGGAATCGTGGCTCTTTCCGCGGCAGCCTGCGGGGAAAGAAGAACGTCCGTCGAGAATATAATTGAGGATGAAGGGGAAGAGAAGAAACTGGTGTCTTTGTTTGCGCCGATGGAAAGAACAAAGCCGGATGCCCGTAATGCAGCCAGGACAGCATTTGACAAAACAGTTATTATGGCGGAGGAGCAGCTGGGGTTGAAGGTAGAATATAATACCTACACGGCCGAGGATTATCAGGATAAGTCATATGACGACGTAGCGACTGACAGGATATGGAACGATATGGATGATCTGTACCAGCTTAATCCGGATGTCACTCAGAAGGCAGGGAGAGCAGGGAAGCTCTCGGATCTGTCAGGCCTTGCATGTGCGAAAAACCTGAGGGAGGTTGTTAAAAAAGCAAATACAGTGGATGGAAAACTTGTAGGAATTCCTCAGGAGGTTGTGGTATATGGTCTGTTTGTGAATAAAGACATGTTTGACGAGTATAAGCTTAAGCTGCCGAACACACCGGATGAATTTCTGGAATGCTGCCGTGTATTCAAGGAGAAGGGAATAGAGACGCCCATTGGAGCGAACCGCTGGTGGCTGGAAACCTTTGTTTTTGCACAGGCATATGCAGAACTCTATAATGGAGATAATACAGAAAAAGAAATTGCAGAGCTCAACAGTGGAGAGCGTAAATACAGCGATTATATGCGTAAGGGCTTCGAGTATCTGAAGGAGATGATAGATCGGGGATATATTGATGCCAAAACAGCGTATACCTATGAGGCAATTGAAGGAGAAGGCCCGGATTTTCTTGCCCAGGAGACGCCGATTGTTATGGCATATTGGGGCGCTGCAAATTCCGAAACAGCTTATGGGAAGCCTGATTTTAATCTGCAGGTGATTGGATTTCCAAGCGAATGGGGACAGATGCCGGTTATATCCATGACGGGCATTTCCGTTTTAGAAAATGCAGAGCACCGGGAGGATGCGCTTGATGTTCTGGAAGTGATCCTTTCAGATGAAGCCCTGAAAGTATATGCAGAGACAAATAAGGTGATTTCGCCGTCTGAAAATGTTGAGGTGGAATGCATTCCGGCATTAAAACCGCTGAACGATCTGGTAGATGAGGACACTTACGTTCTTGCCACCAATGCAGGAATGAGGGTAGAGCAGTGGGGAAATACATGCCAGATTGTGCTCAGGCTGATGCAAGGGGCGTCTGTAGACGAATGTATGGCAGAATTTGACAGACTGCAGGAAGAGTCTCTTCAGTAGTCGTGTATTTTGAATCTTCATATATGGATATAGGACAACATTTTACTTTGCGGAAAGATGTTGTCCTTTGTATTGCTAAGAAATTTTATTTTTTGGCAAGTAATTTATAGAAAGGTATTGACATTGTGAAATATTATTTTATAATATACTTATACAAAAAGCATAAGTGGGTATTGAAATAAATGTCGAAAATTGTCATAGTACACAAAACATGGACATGGTTTTTATTAAAAAATACCAAACACCTGCTTTTGCTGAAATAAAATTTTTTATAAGGAGGAAGGATTATGAAATTCAAAACAGCAGCAAAGAAGATGCTTTCTGCAGCTTGTGTAGGCGCTATGGTGTTATCGCTTGCAGCATGTGGCGGAAGCGGAGATTCCAACAGTGGAAGCGATGACGGCAAGGATGACGGTGGAAGCGGAGACGGCGTAACACTGGAATTCCAGCAGTGGTGGGGCGTTGAGCTTCC
>CAOJQZ010000117.1 GCA_948441955.1 uncultured Lachnospiraceae bacterium
TCGAGGATCTAAAGAGAGAGCTGGTGGAGGAGGTTGTGGGTTAGGAGAGGGCTGCAAAGGCTACGAGATTATTGATGGTAGAGTTATGAAAGTATACATACAATTCAGGAGAATTTTGGCGAAATCCAGAAATGTATGAAATATGAGACACGGCAACAACGCTGACAAAAGTAAGAAAATATTTTAAAGAAATGTAAGAGAAATAAGATACAAAACTTTCAATAGACGGTGGAAAGTTTTGTGTCTTTATTTTTTGTGAAAAGCTACCAAAAGAAAGGAATAAATATATTGTGTAGACGTGGAAAGCATGATAAACTTAACAATAAATATAATTTTTGCAGAAAGGTAATCATATGAAAATAAGGACAAAAATGTTTAAAGTCATTTTAATGGCTACAGTTCTCACTCTGGGTATATCAATTTCGGCTTATGCGGAAGAAACTGAGAATGCTTTAATGCAACAGGGAGATGTTGAAGAATTAGAAAACGTTGAAGAATTAGAAAATGTAGAAGAAGCAGAAAATGTGGAAGAAGAGCAAATGGCAGGGGAAGAAGCGGCAATTACTATGCAGCCCAGATCCGGATTAAGTCTTGCAGTGGATTACCCTTCTGTTATAAAATGCAAGGAAGAAATTACTTTTACCATGAATGCTTCTGGAGGAACAGGAAATTATGAATATAGATTAGATAGATTGTTTATGGAGGATCCTTCCGGCACAGTATCAATGTATGATACATCTTTTGGCTCAAAGTTGGAATTTAAAAAAGAAAATCAATTCAAGACAACCTTCCATGTACCTGGTATATATTATATCGGTTTTATTGCCAGAGATGCGGATACTAATGTGTCAATGGTCCGGCCTGTTATATATACACTTAACATACAGGATGATCGTTATCCATCTGTAGAACAGATTGTAAATGAAGTCGCGGCGGAGTGTGAGAAAACCTGTTTAACAGATTTTGAAAAGGCATTATGGCTGCATGACTGGCTTTTAGAACATTCAGAATATGATTATTCCCTTAGCTTTTGCGCGGCAGAAGGAGTGCTCGCCAGAGGTAAAGGAACCTGTGAATCCTATCATAGTGCTTACCAGATGCTTCTTAATAAGGTCGGCATTCAGACGGGTCGTACCATAAGTTCAAGTCATGTGTGGACAGCTGTGAGGATGGATGGAGAGTGGTATCAGGTGGACTGCACATGGGATGAAACAGGGCAGGAAAAACATATGTATTTTGGACTTACAGATGAATTAATCGGGATTGCCGGCCCTGCCCATGAGATCTATAAAATTACTCCAGGATGTGAATCAACCTCTTTGGAGAATAATTATTTTATCAAGACAGGAAAAATAACACAGTGGTCGGATCCGTTGGTACCTTTAATTAAGCAGAGTATTGCAGCTGGTGAAAGAGATTTTATGATTCCGATACCACAGAATGTGGTGTTTACCTCATATGAAAGGGAAATTATATGTAGTCTTGTGGCATATCAATTAACAAGACAAAATTGGGATGGCGTAGAAATAACAGCCTCATACTCTAATACAGATGACGCGATTACAGTAAAGGCAGAGGAGATTGTAAATGAATTACAGTCATTAAATGTAGTGCCTCCATCCAAAGTGACCTATCAAAAGGGAGAGAAAACAGACATAACAGGCTTGAAGGTTACAGCGATATACACAAACGGAACCAGAGTATTGAAAGAAAATGAGTATCACATAGCAGGCTTTGATACAGATATAGTCGGTATCCGGACTGCAGAGATCACTTATGACACTAAAAAAGCAACCTTTACTTATACGGTGGAGGAAAATACAGGTAGTGTTCCTCAGCCGGAAAGCATACCGATTACTTTCGTGACTCTGAACAAAAAGAGCTGTACATTGAACACAGGACAAAGCGTGTCGTTAACAGCCGCAGTTCAGCCTCAAAATACAACGGAATCGAAGAAACTGACCTGGTCGAGCAGTAATAAGGCTATAGCGGCAGTAGATTCTAACGGCAAGGTCAAAGGAGTAAAGCCTGGAACTGCTGTGATCACAGTAAAAAGCGTAAATGGAAAGCAAGCTTCCTGCAGCATCAATGTAGTAAATCCGGCAAACGAGGGATGGAAAAAGGATTCCGTGGGCTATTGGTATAGATATCCAAATGGAACCTACCCTTATAGTCAATGGAAGAAGATTGACGGCGCATGGTACTATTTTAACGCGTCAGGCTACAGAGTAACCGGCTGGAAAATGTTAGGCGGTATATGGTACTTTATGCAGAGCGACGGGAAGATGGTGACCGGAGCCAGAACGATAGGAGGAAAGGAGTACTATTTTACCTCAAGCGGAGCGATGGTGAAGGGATGGCAGAGCAGAAATAGAAGCTGGTATTATTATTCTTCCAGCGGAGCCATGGTAAAGAGCGCATGGCAGCAGCTGGGCGGCACATGGTACTTTATGCAGAGCGATGGAAAGATGGTGACCGGAGCCAGAGCGATAGGAGGAAAGGAGTATTATTTTACCTCAAGCGGAGCGATGGTGAAGGGATGGCAGAGCAGAAATGGAAGCTGGTATTATTATTCTTCCAGCGGAGCCATGGTAAAAAACGCGTGGCAGCTGGTGGGAAACAGCTGGTATTATCTGAAGAAGGATGGAAAGATGGCGGCGAATGAATGGATTGGCGGTTATTATCTGAATACCAGCGGAAAGTGGATATAAAAGCGATAAAAGGTATAGGGTGAATGTATGAAAATAAGAAAAATAATATTGAATGTCGTATTGGCAGCGGTAATTTTTTCACTTGGGAAGTCAATTTCAGCCTGTGCGGAGGAAGCGGAGGATACTGTTATATTACAGGAAAATGCGGAGGAAGAAGATACGCAAAATGCTGTACAGTCAAAGTCTGCATTAAGCATTACAGTGGATTATCCGGATCAGATTAAGTGCGGGGAGCCTGTTACATTTACCATGCATGGGGACGGGGGTACCGGAAATTATCAATACAGGATTCATACGCTGTCGACGTACGATGGATCTGAGCGGGTGCCGGTATATGACGTCAGTTATGGCTCTAACAGCGCTTACAGTGAAAGTAACGAATTTACTTTTACCTTTTATGCGTCAGGTTCTTATATCCTTCGGTTTAACGTTATGGATAAGGGGAGCCAGCCGGTTCAGACAGCAGCTACAAATTACTTTTACATTGATATAGAGGACGCCAGATATCCGTCTGTAGAGCAGCTTGTGAATCAAGTGACATCCCAATGTCTCAAAGAATGTACCACGGAATTTGAAAAGGCCGTATGGCTTCACGACTGGATTCTCGATCACGCGGATTATGATTATTCCTACAGCTATAGCTCGGCGGAAGGAGTGCTGGCAAGAGGGACGGGTACCTGTGAGTCCTATCACAGGGCGTATGTAATGTTACTCAACAAGGCCGGCATTCAGACAGGGCGGATTACAGGGAACGGTCATGTCTGGACGGCCGTAAGAATAGACGGTGAGTGGTATCAGGTCGACAGTACATGGGACGATAAAGGAGAAAAATATAAGGATACCTTTCAGGAGCACTTGTATTTTGGACTGACAGATTATCTTATGGGTCTTGTACATTCGGACCATAAAAATGCTGCAGCCGGATATGAATCAACAGCATTAGAAAACAATTATTTTATAAAGACAGGGGAAATAAGACAGTGGTCTGATACATTTGTACCTGTGATAAAGCAGAATATTACGGACGGGAAAAGAGAGTTTACGATTTCTGCGCCCAAGAACGGAATGCTTGGTTCTTATGACTGGGAAATTATTTATAACCTTGTGGCATATCAATTATCAAAACAGGAGTGGGAAGGAGTGACAATAGCAGCTTCCTATTCTAATACAGACGGCGCAATTATAGTTAAGGCGGAGGATGCTGCTTCTTGTCCGAAGGACATACCGATTACATCGGTGACCCTAAATAAGAAAAACTGTACTTTGAACACAGGACAGAGCATATCGTTAGCTGCAGCAATTCAGCCGCAGAACACGACGGAATCGAAGAAACTGACCTGGTCGAGCAGTAATAAAGCTATAGCAGAAGTAGATTCTAACGGCAAGGTCAAAGGGATAAAGCCTGGAACTGCTACAATTACAGTAAAAAGTGTAAATGGAAAGAAAGCTTCCTGCAGCATCAATGTAGTAAACCCAGGCTGGAAGAAAGATTCTGTGGGCTACTGGTACAGGAATCCAAATGGAACTTATCCTTATAATCAATGGAAGAAAATTGACGGCGCATGGTATTATTTCAATTTGTCAGGCTATAGAGTAACCGGCTGGAAAATGTTAGGCGGTATATGGTACTTTATGCAGAGAGATGGAAAGATGTTGACCGGAGCCGGAACGATAGGGGGAAAGAATTACTATTTTACCTCAAGCGGAGCTATGGTGAAGGGCTGGCGGCAAAGAAACGGAAGCTGGTATTATTATTCTTCCAGCGGAGCCATGGTAAAGGGGGCATGGCAGAGGATCGGAAACAGCTGGTATTATCTGAAGAAGGATGGAAAGATGGCGGCGAATGAATGGA
>CAOJQZ010000118.1 GCA_948441955.1 uncultured Lachnospiraceae bacterium
CTGGAAAGATATCAAAACGACCTGTCTGCTCTTACAGAAGATCAGGTGCTTCATATTGAATTTGAATATGAAATGGCTCAATTACAATCGGAAATAGATGAACTTCAGGGACTTGCTGAAGAAGGGGATAATACGGCCAAAGCAGCTCTTAACTATAAAAAATCAGAATACCGCGAAAAACGTGAGGCAGAAAACGAGTATGACGAATCAAAAGATGCCGGTTACGCCAACTCCTATGAGGCAGTTGAAGCTCTGCAGGATCAATTACAAAAAACAGAAGGTGAAGAAAACCGCGGAGAGATCCAGGATCAAATTTCCGCCATATATGATTTACAAAACGCATTTCAAAATACATTGGCAGACGGTGAGACTGTTGACTGGGAAACCTTCTTAGGATCTGAATCTGCACACAGCATAATTGATGATATTATAGACACCACCAGCTTATCAAAAGACAAAATCGCAGATATGCTTCATGTGAATTCTGATTTATTTTCGGAAGCACAGCATATATCTATTGCGGGCGACTTCGATACTTCTGAAATTGAAGAAAGGATGGAAACCCTGGGTACTGGAAGTACAATTAAATTTACTGCTGAAGTAGATGGGGAAGCAGCGGAAATACAAGCCGTCAAAAATGTAAATGGAGAAATCATCTATACTGCAAACATTGACGGTACACAAGTACCTATATCTGTAACAGAAAAAAACGGTGAAATCTCCTATTCTGTCAATACCGAGGAAGTAGACCAGGAAAGCGCCAAGACGGACGGCGGAAAAAGACTCACGGAGTATATTGCAAATATAGGAGGATTACCCACCAGCTTCCCTCCTGCTGTCCGCTATGTAAACTATATTCCTTCCGGGGCGGCGGTCACCGGCAATTTAGCAGGAAAATTTGCAGCTATTGCCGGATTCGGCGAACAAAATAAAAGTCAAAGTCAAGGCACTCTCCTCTCCCCGGCCCGCGCCGACGGAACCGCCTATCACATGCTCAATCTGAAACCGGCTTACGCCGGCGGAAAGGTTGCGTTGTCAAAGGCCGAAACTGCTCTTGTAAATGAATTAGGTACAGAATCTCTCATCCGGGACGGCATATGGAGTCTCCTCCCCGGCAAGATGCATATACAGTCGCTGAAAAAAGGAGACATTATCCTAAATGCAAGACAGACCAGAGATCTGATTAATTCCGGCAAAACCAACAGCTATGCCAGAGCTTATGCCGGCGGAAGCCTGTTAAATTCCTATGCCGGCGGAAGCTCCTACCACTCCGCCCTTCCTAAAGCCTCCGATTCCTCCGCCCTGTCCGCCTCTTCCTCCGCTGCCGCCATATCAGGGGCAGCCGAGGATTTAAAAGATTTTATAGAAATCTATCTGGACGCGGCATCAGACTTAACCAAGAAGCAGATCGACGCCATAGACCGGGCCGTCGGCCTTGCGAACAAACAAAAAGAAAGCGCTAAGGCAATCTCGGATGTACAGGCCGAGATCTCCAGGAACCGGGAAGCCTACAGCCGCTACATGCAGCAAGCCGATTCCATAGGCTTATCAGAAGCTTATGCCTCACAGATCCGAAACGGCAGTCTCAATATCGAAAGCATCACGGACGAGACATTAAGCAAGAACATTAAGAGCTATGAAGAGTGGTATAAGAAGGCAAAGGAATGCCGGGATAAGGTCACGGAGCTTCAGGACAAAGAGCGCCAGCTGGCAGAAGAACGTCTGGAACACATCGAAGACTTCTACAAGCTTGTCACCGGCGTACAGGAGGCGCTCCAGAAAGCAAATGACGCAAAATTAGATTTCTCCGAAGCCAGGGGAGACTCCGCCGTTTCAAACGCCGTACAGAAACCCCTCCGGGAATCCTTAAAAGCCGCAGAAGAAATCTACGAAAGTCTGGCAAAACAGCTCACGGATTACAAGAACGAATTCAACGTTCTCGTGTCCAAAGGCTATATCAAAAAATACTCCGACGAATGGTATGAAGGCCAGGAGCAGATTCACAAATTCACCGAGTCCCTCAGCAAAGCCGGCATCTCCGTCACGGAATTCCAGGACAGGCTCCGGGAGGTTTCCTACACAAAAATCCAGCAGCTCATGGACAGCTTCTCCCGCGCCCTGGACAAGCTGAAGGCCCGGACAGACCTGATGAAAGCCCGGGATGAAACAGTCCCGGAAGACATCTATCAGAAACAGCTTAACGCCAACAACGCACACATCGCAGGCAGCAAACAGCTCCGGGACGCTAAACTTGCCGAACAGGCCTTATACGCCGTGGATTCAAAACGCTACCAGAAGCTTGCGGAAGAAATCAGCAAGCTGGATAAAGAAACCCTGGGCCTCATGGAGGATAACGAAAAGCTGAAAGATACCATCTTTACATTAAGGTTTACCCCCTTAGAAGAAGGCGCCGAAAGAATGGAAGCCTTAAGAGGCGAACTGAAGGACTTTATGGGCCTTCTGAATAAGGAAGCCTACTTTGACAAAGAAGGCCGGATCACAGAGGAAGGCGCTGCCGCTCTCGCACTGCTTAGCCAGAGCATGGCTTCCGCCAAACAGGAAACCGCAGACTACCGGGAAGGACTTAATAAACTTCAGGAATCCTTTGACAACGGCGTGATCTCTGAAACCGAATTTAACAAAAAATCCGAAGAGTACCGCAAAGGAATCCGGGATGCTGTTGACGACCTCCAGGATTACTCCGAATCCCTCACCGATCTGTACTTAAAGCAGATGAAGCAGGAAAACGAGAGTCTGCAGGAGATCATAGATAAACGTAAAGATGCCTTAAAAGCAAAGGAAGCCTACTATGATTACGATAAGAAGCTCAGAAACCAGAGCCGGGACGTCAATCTCCTGAAAGCCCAGGCCGCCGCACTGGAAGGGGTAAACAACACCGGCGCCCAGGCAGAGCTTAAACGGTTAAAGCAGGAGCTTGCCGATGCCGAAGAAAGCCTCGCTGAAACAAAACGAAGCCACGCCTCAGACATGCAGGAGGAAGGCTACCGGGCCATGTCCCAGGAGCTTAACGACATCTTTGAGAACACAGAGTACCAGATTGTCCATAATGCCGACAAAGAGCAGGCCGTCATTCAGAACATGCTCCAGAACGTCGTAGACCTGTATGCCTCCGCCTACGGCAAAATCAATCAGATCATCCACAATACGGGATGGGCAGGAAGCCCGGGCTTCCAGGCCGGCCAGACCAGCCTAAGCGCCCAGGCTGGAGCCGAAAACCAGGTATCCGGCGCCCTGAAACACCAGTCCCATGTAACCTCCCCCGGCACGGCTCAGGATACCGTAACCTCCCCGGTCCCTAACCAGGAAGCCTTTAACCAGGAGTTCCGTAAGGAAATCGAGAAGGAGCCCGACACCACCGGCAGGCCCGTGGCAGAGCTTACCGTATCTCCTGCCTCCGTCATCCTGGAAGAAGGGAAATCTGCCGGCATCTCCACTTCCATCCGTCCTTCCGATGCAAAGAATAAAAAGCTTGCATGGAAGTCCTCCAATCCAAAGACAGCCTCGGTATCCGGCGGGACCATCCGGGGGATAAAGGCAGGTTCCTGCCAGGTCACCGTATCTACAACCGACGGAAGCGGCATCAGTAAGACTATAGCCGTTACCGTTACGAAGAAGCCGGAGCCTCCAAAACCCCAGAGCCCTTCCGCCTCCTCCGGCACAGGAAACGACGGCGATGGGATCCCCCGGATCGGAGACGCTGTAACCTATGTATCCGGAAGATATTATTACAGCTCCGACGGAATCAACCCCTCCGGCAACGCCCTCCTTGGGAAAACCGTGTATATCGGCCATATCAACCAGGCCTCCTGGTCCGCAAAGCCTTATGCCATATATCGGGACAAAGGCCTTACCCAGGGACTGGGCTGGGTATCCTTAGACCAGCTGGCAGGCTACAGCAAAGGCACAAGGAGAATTGAAAAAGGAGGGCCGGCGTTATTTGATGAGACGTCCGGAGGGAAATCTGCCCCCGGCTCCGAGGTGATCGTTACAAAGTACGGGACATTAAAGCAGTTTGACGCAGGAGATACCGTATTCAGCAATGACCAGGTAAAAAAGCTGTATGAGTGGAGCAAAAGCGAAAGCTTCCTGCCGGAATTCATACGCCCTGCGGTGCAGGAAATCAAACCCCCTGCCGTCCTACCGGTCAGCTCTGTGCAAAATGTGGATCTGCATTTTGATCAGTTGGTTACAATAACCGACAGCACGATCACAAAGGACTCCGTAGCAGAGATGAAGACCGTCCTCAAGGACAGCATTCCTATGCTGAAAAAAGAGATCAGTAATCTAATGTACAGAGACGCCCGATTATCCGGCGTACGAAAAGTGAGGTGATTTTAATGGCAAAACAATTTAAAGATTTTATTTTTAACGGAAAAAGATTATCCGATATCGCTGATTGTATCTCTGTTGATTTTGACAGTAACTCTGACAGACCTCTCGCTATGAGGCGGGATATGGAAAGAGGAGAAACAAATCATTATAGAACAGAGCCAAATTATTACGGAGACACATGGTCCGAG
>CAOJQZ010000119.1 GCA_948441955.1 uncultured Lachnospiraceae bacterium
TACGATTATTATTTATATTCATGACCCAGACCATTATGATACTCTATTAGGAAACATGCTTTTATTTTGTGGACAAGTATTCTTTTAAAACGAGTGTTTTCGGCTGGAGTACCAGGGGATATAAAAAGAAAGCGAGAGAATTACTTTAAATGATAATTACAGGATTTACTGAATGGTAAAGATTATTAAGACAGAGGACTTTTAGAAACAGGAGAAAACGTAAAATGTATGAATTAGTGCAGGTTAGTGAGAAGTGCTACTATATAAACAGTCCGGCAAAGATAGGTGTCTATGCTGCAGACGAGGATCATATCTATCTGGTTGACAGTGGGAATGACAAGGATGCGGGGAGGAAGGTCAGGCAGATAATGGATAAAAATGGATGGCACTTGACAGCAATCTTGAATACACATTCCAATGCAGACCATATCGGCGGTAATAAGTATCTGCAGGGACAGACCGGATGTAAGGTTTATTCTGGCGGTATAGAAGCTGCATTCACAAAATATCCGGTATTGGAGCCGTCCTTTCTTTATGGCGGTTATCCATGTAAGGACTTGCGTCATAAGTTTCTGATGGCGCAGGAGAGTGAGGTAACAGATTTTTCAGATGAAAGTTTTCCCAAGGAAATTGAGGTGATACCGCTGCCCGGTCATTTCTTCGATATGGTGGGATTCCGTATGCCGGATGGTGCGGTGTTCCTTGCAGACTGTATCAGCAGCAGGGAAACGCTTAAGAAGTATGCAGTGTCGTTTATTTATGATGTGGGGGCTTATCTGGAGACATTGGATATGGTGGAGAGGATAGACGCTAAGGTGTTCATTCCTGCCCATGCAAAAGTGTCTGCCGATATAAAAGAACTTGTTTGTTACAACAGGGATAAGGTATATGAGGTGGCGGAAAAGATCCTGTCCATCTGTAAGAAGCCCTTGTATTTTGAGAAAATCTTACAGGAAGTGTTTAAAGGCTACGGGCTTGCCATGAATTTTGAGCAGTATGTATTAGTAGGAAGTACGGTGCGCTCATATCTTTCATGGATGAAGGAAACTGGGAAACTGAAAGCTATGTTTCAGGACAATGTGATGCTGTGGGAGAGTGCTGTTAAATGAATCAATTATTGTATAAAAACAACGGGACAGCCAGCTGGAGAAGATTGTCTGCACTCCGAAACACTAAGAGTATTATGCAACTTATGATTGCTTGTTGCACTTTCAAATCGCTTTATTCTTTTCCTTATAGGTTTTATAATACAAAAAGGAGGGAATTATCATGAATAATAGAATAATTTCAAGGTATTTACAATTATTACGGAAAGGTCATTATTATACACAAGAGGAATTGGCAAAACGATTAAATATCTCCAGACAAGCAGTTTCAAAATGGGAAACAGGAGTAACCCTTCCTGATTTAGAAGTTTTGCTAAAAATATCTAAATTGTATGGGCTTACAATAAACGAAATTTTAGAACCGCCGATACAGGCTGAAAGAATAGATAATTTTGAACAAATATCGCTAATCCCAGAAAATGAATTAAAAGAAATATTAGTGCAGTTTGATACACAGTCTCTTGTTACAGCTTCAATGGGAGCATCACCAGAAATAAACGAGTTGTTAGAAAGATTATTTCAAGATATTGATTATAAACTGATAAAAGAGCATATTGGAATGATCAGGATTGAGGAAGTCGAAGCAATACAAAAAGAGATAGTTTCTATGATAAATTTACAAGTTAAAGAAAGAGAATCATAAATAGCATCGAATTTATGATTGAAAATATTTTTATGTAGAAGCTCTAATGCCGTTTACTGCATTTGATGAAAAAGGAATTGTGGGCTTCTTTATACTGAGAAACCCGAATGAGTCATTAGATGAACAGTACTTTGCGTGATGCGGTTTTAGATACAACGGAAAATATTGCATAGTAGGTGAAGAGTAGAAACACAGAGGAATGGTTATGGATACCCGAAATAAGAGTCTAGATTAAAAAAGGAGAAAAATATGAGAAAAACAGTTTTATTTGTAATTTTACAGCAATATGCAGATTGGGAAGCTGCTTATATTTCATCTGCAATTTCTATGTTGGGACAAGGTAAATATGAGATAAAAACGGTATCTTTATCAAAAGATTTCGTTCAATCAATCGGTGGATTCAAGGTTCTGCCAGACTATGATATTGCATCTGTTCCAGATAATTATGAAGCTCTTATTCTAATTGGAGGAATGACGTGGAGAAGCGAAAATACACAGCCGATTAAGGCGCTGGCGGAGGATTGTTTTCAAAGAGGAAGAGTGTTAGGTGGAATATGTGACGCTTCTGCATTTTTAGGTACAGCAGGTATATTAAACAATGTTGTTCATACAAGCAATGACATGAATGATTTAAAACAATGGGCAGGAACGAATTACACTGGAGAAGCAAATTATATTGCCAAACAGGCAGTTTGTAATAAAAATGTTATAACGGCTAACGGTACGGCGCCTTTAGAATTTGCAAAAGAGATTTTACTTGCATTACATGCAGCTGATGAAAAAACAATTACTGATTGGTATAATTTCCACAAATTAGGTGTCTATACGGCTCCAATGCCTGAAATGTAAATTCCTGTTTGCCGGGAATCCACATATAAAAAGAGAACGAAAGTTGACGCTGATTAAGCAGGTTATCTGAATGAAATACTTTCGGAATACCCTATAAAGCGGGAATATCAATGTAGAAGCCTGAATTATAAAATGTAACTTTCAATTTTGGGAGCGGCCGCGTTTTATCAGCGGTAGAATGATTTTTATTATGCTGAAATACAGATTGAATGATAAGGAGGCAATAGAGTATGGAACTAGTAAAACTTACACACGAAAATATCGACCAGGAGCACATTTGTTGTGCCATATCAAGCAATAAAGATATTCAGGTCATATCTAAAAAAAAGTGGCTTAAGGAGCGTCTGGACGAAGGACTTGTTTTTTTAAAAGGAAATGTCCGAGGAAAATGCTTTATTGAGTATATTCCTGCAGAATACGCATGGGCGCCCATCCAGGCGGACGGCTATATGTATATTAACTGCCTGTGGGTATCCGGACAGTTTAAGGGGCATGGATATTCGAATCTTCTGCTGGATGCGTGTATCCAGGACAGTAAAGAAAAAGGAAAAAAGGGTCTTGTGCTTCTTTCTTCCAAGAAGAAAATGGGGTTTCTTGCCGATCCGAAATATATGGGCTATAAGGGATTCCAGACCGTGGATACGGCAGAGCCTTATTTTGAGCTGATGTATCTGCCCTTTGAAGAGAACGCCTTGCTTCCCCATTTTCAGGATAGCGTACGCAGGCAGGAAGGAAGTATGCCGGAAGGATTTATGCTGTATTATACAAATCAATGCCCCTTTACGGCGAAATATGTACCAATACTGGAGGATATGGCAAAAGCCAGGAACGCGGTATTTCAGTCCATACATATCCGGACCAGAGAGGATGCGCGGGAATGCCCATCGCCCTTTACAACCTTTTCCCTTTTTTATAACGGTCAGTTTGTGACCCATGAAATCCTATCGGAGAAAAAATTTGATAAAATTTTAGTGAGCAAGGGCCTGTGAACTGGAAATATAGGAGTTAATAAAATTCAGGAGTATTGTTATAAAAAAGAAGCTGCGCTTATTGATGAACAGGAACATTTAAACGAAGCAATATGAGATTATAAACAAGGAAATCATTTACGCATAATAAATTGGTGGCAGGGTGTGAAATCCCTGCTACTTTTTTTATAAAATAAAAATTTTATTCTTGACAATTAGTACGGAATTGGACTATAATATAAATGGTACAGAAACAGACTAAATACAAGGAGGAATATATGATAAGCAATATTGACTTTATGGAACAACTGAACAGATACTATTCCGTATGGCAGGAATACAATTATGTGTACGAGGAATGGGCAAAGGCTTATGGCATGTCCGTCAACAGCCTGCTGGTGCTGTCCGCAATCCACGAAGGCGGGAACGAGTGTACGCAGAGAAAAATCAGTCAAAGATGGATGATACCCAAACAGACCGTCAACATGATTTTGAAAGAGTTTGAACGGAAAGGACTGGTTGAGCTTCTACCCATGAAGGAGGATAAGAGAAATAAGCTTATCAAGTTTACCCAGGCAGGAAATGAATATGCAGGCACCATTATTTCCAAGTTACGGAAAGCAGAGCTGTATGTGGTTGAAGAAATAGGGATAGAACGAATGAAACAGTTAAATGACAATATGGCGTTATTTGTGGAACTTTTCAGCAAGGCAGGAGGCGATGGCGGCAATGAAAAAGACGAATGATATAAAGGTATTCTTTCAATATGTCATCCCTTCTGTGTTATCCTTTGCATTATCTGGGGTATATGCGATTGTTGACGGCTTTTT
>CAOJQZ010000120.1 GCA_948441955.1 uncultured Lachnospiraceae bacterium
CAGTCTTTTATCGTGAATCTTTCCAAAGTATCTTATGTCCGGGCGGATAACGAAGCGAAAAATTTTGCTCTGATTTTCGACGGATATGCGGGGGAAGTCATGGTGAGCCGCGAGAAATATACGGAAGTGCTCCAGCTTTTAAAAAGTAAATATGCGAAGCTTACGCTTTAGGAGGAGAAAGATGAAGTCAAAAGTTTTATCGTTTGCCGAATATGATCAGGTGGATATCAGTATGTACAAGCAAATATTCACGCTTGATGAGAAGGCGTACAAGAAAGAAATGGATTTTATTAAGAACAAAAACAGCACATGGGAAGAAGCGGGGGAAGTTACGGATGGAGCGCTTATTGTATGCGACATGGAATCGGCAAATCCGTTTTTTAGCAGAGAGGACCTGAAAATCATGGTAGGACAGGGGTTCTTTCACAAGAAGCTGGAAGCGATGTGCGTCGGGCTGAAAAAAGGGACGGCCGGTGTGCTGGACGTCGACGGGGAGAAAGTGACCGTAACGGTTCGTTCCATTCAGCAAAAAAAGATTCCTGTGATCACGGACGGGATGATAGAAGCTCTTGGAATTGAAGGAGTGAGCGATGTAGAACAATATGAGGCTCGTCTGATCCGGGAACAGAAAAAAAAGATTGCGGAAAACGAGGGATACGAAGCCGTTCAATATGTGATGAACAAAGTATTTGAGGCCAGTACGTTCGATCTTAAGAAGGCTGACTGGAAAGAAATGACAGATCATGAAATTAAGAGATTGAAGGAAATCTCCAGAGAACAGGGGTTGAATCTGGAAACCATGACGCCAGAGGAATTTGAAGGGAAGATGCCGTTCTCAAGCTATCATGAATTATTCGCAAGCGTGCAGAACGATTCATGGGACAGGCTCTGCGGCTATCTTCTGGGGCGGGAATACGCAGAAAAAGACGGCGTCGGATATACGATGGAGCAATACCGGGACGATATGGAAGAGTACGTGAAATTCTGGCATGAAACGAAAGAAAATGCAGAAAAGATCAATACTTATGAATATTCGGAAATTATGTTTTATGTAAATTATTATTACAATAAGGTAAAAGAATACGTGACAGAAAATTTTTTTAAGGAGGAAAAGTAGATGGCAATTCAATATGCGGATGATGAGAGTTTTAAGGAGCAGATTAAGGAAGGGTTCGTGATCGTGGATTTCTTTTCCGCAACATGCGTACCGTGTAAAGCCTTTTCCCGTATTTTGGAAGAGCTAGACGCGGAGCTTCCGTTTATCAATATCGTGAAAGTGAACACCACAGATTATCCGAAGCTTGGCAAAGAGAATCGTATTTTTGCGGTTCCAACCGTTCAATTCTACAAAGACGGTGAAAAGAAGTTTGAGAACGTAGGCGTGATGGAAGTTGAGGAAATAAAAGAGAAGATTACAGAATTCATGTATTAAGAGGGAACGGATATGGAAATCGGGGAAAAAATCTATGGATTTGAAGTTAAAGAAAAGAAGTATGTGCGGGAGGTCGAAGGAGATATTATTCAGATGGAGCACCTGTTAACCGGAGCGCAGGTCGTCGTCATAGACAATCAGGACGTTAAAAAGAGCTTTCTGGTTGGATTTCGGACCATACCAAAGGACAGCACGGGAGTTTTCCATATTCTGGAGCATTCTGTGCTGAACGGTTCCCGCAGATATCCGGATAAAACGATGTTCGTCAATCTGATGAAACATTCCATGGCAGAATTTGTCAATGCAATTACATATCCGGATCATACGGTGTATCCCTTTTGTACAGAGAATGAGAAGGATTTTATGAATCTGACGGACGTTTACCTAAACGCGGTATTTTGTCCGAATGTTCTTACGGATAAAGAGATCTTCGAACAGGAGGGCTGGCATTTTCAGTGTGAAGACGGAAAAGCTCCGGAGATTAACGGCGTTGTCTATAATGAGATGAAGGGAGTTTTCTCGTCCCTGGACAGCATATTAGAGGATGAAATGTCTAAGGCAATGTTTCCGGAAACGGCTTATCGTTTTGTTTCAGGAGGATTTCCGGATACGATTCCCGCGCTATCTTATGAGGAATTTCTGGAATATTACAGGACATTTTATAATGCTTCCAACTGCTGTATTGTTCTATATGGGAGAATGAATACGGAACAACTGTTTGAGTATATTGACAAAGTTTATCTGGGAAAAATGAAACGCTCAGAACCTGCGAAGCCGGTTATGCTGCAGAAACCCGTAAAGGGAATCCGAAATAAGCTGTATGATAAGGAGAAGTTCGGCGATCAGGGTGTGTTTGCGTCATGCACCTATAGTCTGGGTGATTTTGACAACCGGGAACGTATGAATGCAGTCTATATCCTTATGCAGGCGATTATGGGGGAAGACGAGGCGCCGATGAAGAAAGGGCTTATTCAGAGCCTGGGAATCCCGGAGATTCAGTATTTTATCATGGATGGTATCAGACAGCCCTATCTTGCCGTTAAAATAAAGAATACAGACAAAGAAACTGCCGGCCGGTTGAAAACGGTTATCACAGAACAGGCGGACAGACTTTGCAGAGAAGGAATCGGAGAAGAGGTATTGGTTTCGGCGATCAACCGTCTGGAATTTTGGATGAGGGAAAAAGGCGGGAGCCAGCCGGAGGGAATAGAATATGTACTGGATATTGCCGGCGGATGGGCGCAGGGAACCGGACCTTGCGAGATGATAGAATTTGAAGAAACATATATGAAGATGAGAACCCTTGTAAAGGAAGGATACTTTGAATCACTTCTGAGGGAAATCCTCCTGGAAAATGATTATGAGGCAGAGGTTTCCCTGGAACCTCTTGAAAAGGCCGAAGAGAAGGGGCAGGAAGAAGAGACAGAAGACCTGCCGGGTCTGTCTGCGGATGATCTGCTTCATAAGAAGGAGGAGCCGCTCACAAGGGCAGAGGAAGAATCCGGTATTACATATTTGAAACAAGAGATCCCTTCAAAAGGAGTGGCATATCAAAGCTGCTATTTTGATATCAGTGATCTGGAGCCGGAGAAAGTTCCTTATGCGAAGCTGCTTTCGGAACTTCTGGGAGACCTTCCTACGAGAACGCACAGCCTGGAAGAATTAGTGATTGAGAAGAATATGTGGCTTGGAAATATAAGGGCTTATCTGGAAGCGTACACCAATACAGATGATATCCGGCATGTCAGGCTTAAATTTGTGATGGATATCAGCTGTCTGGAACAGAATCTTCTGAGAGCGGTAAAACTGGGGGAAGAGCTGCTGTATGATACCATTCTGGAGCATCCGGAGATTATTCTGAAAAGGATCAGGCAGAGCAGGATGGAACTGGAAAGGGGATTTGTTACCAGTGGGAACAGCTATGCGTCCGGACGTGCGGCCGCACACTATATGCTGGAAGGAGCGGCAAGGGAACGCTATAACGGAATTCACTATTATCAGTTCTTAGGAAAGCTTCTGAAGAACTTTGACGCGGACCAGGGGCAGATTATCCGGGAACTTAAGGAAATTCAGGAGAAGCTTTGCCGTAAATCTAATCTGGTGATGAGTTTTACAGGCACAGAGAAAGCTTACGGCGATTTCCGCCAGTTGATCGCAGCTTCCGGGTTCTGCGGCAGTGCAAGGGAAAGGGAACCCGGATGGTATCAGGATAAATTGCTTCCCGGGAAATCAGAGGCATTTATCATTCCGTCGGAGGTATCCTATGTTGCGCTTGGAGGAATCGGGGAATATACCGGTGAGGATTATCTTCTTGGCAGAATGGTGAGCTTCGATTATCTGTGGGCAAAGATCCGCGCTGAAGGAG
Source organism: uncultured Lachnospiraceae bacterium (assembly GCA_948441955.1). Classification (GTDB taxonomy): domain Bacteria; phylum Bacillota; class Clostridia; order Lachnospirales; family Lachnospiraceae; genus CAPEBR01. The sequence goes on from CAOJQZ010000120.1 coordinate 3,798, forward strand.
GGGCTTACGGCTGCCAGATGTCTGTACTCCCAAATCAAAGCTGGACCATGAGCTCCTATCGAGATCCGAACGTAAAAAGGACGATAGAAGCCTTCCGCAGCACTTCAAGTTGGCTGAAAGATCTTGAATTAGGAGAGCAGGAGCTTCTGAATTATAAGATTGGCGCAGTTGCCGGATATGACCGGACTCCCAAAACATATGTACAGGCAAAACGAATGGATTCCTGGTATCTGCGGCAGGAAGAACCGCAGGTCAGGGCAAAGGTCAGAGAAGGGTTGTTAAAGGCGTCGGAAGAAGATTTGAAAAACAGGCGTCAGGCGATGGAGAGCTTTGCCAAAGAGGGAACCGTCTGCGTTCTTGGAAACAGAGCGAAGATCGAAGAGGCGGCCGGCCAATTCGACAATGTAACGGTACTGATGGAGTAAATATA
>CAOJQZ010000121.1 GCA_948441955.1 uncultured Lachnospiraceae bacterium
ACATCATACAGTGTTTCCATCTTTCTTTTGATACTCGGAATATTTTCGAAGAAATGCAGCGCCTCCTCCACAGTCATATTCAGTACATCATAAATACTTTTACCCTTATATTTTACCTCCAAAGTCTCCCGATTATACCGTTTTCCATGACATACTTCACATGGAACATACACATCCGGCAGAAAATGCATCTCAATCTTTAAAATACCGTCTCCTGCACACGCCTCGCAGCGCCCGCCTTTCACATTGAAGCTAAACCTTCCTTTTTTATATCCTTTCGCTTTGGCATCTGCAGTTGATGCAAATAAATCCCGGATCAAATCAAATACGCCTGTATAGGTAGCAGGATTAGAACGCGGAGTTCGTCCAATTGGAGACTGGTCAATATTAATTACCTTATCCAGATTTTCTGTCCCCTTAATATCTTTATGCTTTCCTGGGATTGTCCGCGCCCTGTTAAGCTCCTTTGCAAGACGCTTGTACAAAATCTCATTAATCAGGGAGCTCTTTCCTGAACCGGAAACGCCAGTAATACAGGTCATGATTCCAAGAGGGATCTTCACATCCACATTTTTCAGATTATTTTCCCTTGCACCTGTAATGGTAAGCCATCCTGTAGGCGTTCCGCGTTTTTCCGGGACTGGTATGCAGATACTGCCATTCAGATATGCGCCTGTAAGGGACTTTTTATTCCTCATAATTTCCCTGGCCGTCCCTGCTGCAATCACCTCACCTCCGTGTTCGCCGGCCCCCGGACCAATATCCACAATATAGTCTGCGGCACGCATCGTATCTTCATCATGCTCAACGACAATAACGGAATTCCCCAAATCCCGCAGGTGTTTAAGCGTACCTAAGAGCTTATCGTTGTCCCTCTGATGCAGTCCGATACTCGGCTCGTCCAGAATATACGCCACACCAACAAGACCGGAACCAATCTGCGTCGCCAGACGAATTCTCTGAGCCTCGCCGCCGGAAAGCGAGCCCGTAGCACGTGCCAGCGTAAGATAATCAAGGCCCACGTCCATTAAAAATTTGATTCTTGCCTGAATCTCCTTCAAAATTTGGCCGCCTATAAGAAGCTGCTGTTTCCCCAGCTCCAAATTCTGCATAAAAATGTGAAGCTGTTCAATGGACAGAGCCGTCACATCTGCAATATTCCTGCCGCCTACTGTCACGGCCAGCGCCTCCGGTTTCAGTCTCTGACCTTTGCACTTGCTGCAGGGCGTAATATGCATAAACTCCTCATACTCTGCTTTCATTGTGTCAGAAGAGGTTTCTCTGTAACGTCGTTCCACATTTTTAATCAATCCTTCAAATTCCACATCATATGTTCCTTCTCCACGCTGTCCCCGGTAATATACTTTAATACTTTTTCCGTTTGTTCCATAGAGAAGTACGTCATGAATCTTCTTCGGATAATCCTTAAACGGCGTGTCAAGCGAAAACTTATATTCCTTACTGAGGGCATCCAGTATTGCGTACGTGAAGCTCTTCTTATCGTTACAGGACTGCCATCCCATCACTGTAATCGCGCCTTCCTGAATACTTAGGTTTTTGTCCGGTATCATAAGCTCCTCGTCAAACTCCATCTTATATCCCAGTCCAAAACACTCCGGACAGGCGCCAAAGGGATTATTAAAGGAAAAACTTCTAGGCTCAATCTCATCAATGCTGATTCCGCAGTCCGGACAGGAAAAGCTCTGGCTGAAGTTCATGGGTTCTCCGTCAATAACATCTACAACCATAAGTCCTTCTGCAAGATGCAGCACATTTTCTATAGAGTCTGTAAGACGCTTTTCAATTCCCTCCTTTACCACGAGGCGGTCAACTATAATTTCGATATTATGTTTGATATTTTTATCTAAAGCAATATCCTCCGACAGTTCATAAAGGTTTCCGTCAATGCGCACCCGGACATAACCGCTTTTTTTTGCCCTCTCTAAAAGCTTCTCATGACGGCCTTTTCTTCCGCGCACAACCGGAGCTAAAAGCTGAATCTTTGTTTTTTCCGGAAGCTCCATAATCTGGTCTACCATCTGATCTACCGTCTGCTTTTTAATCTCCTTCCCGCAATTCGGACAATGGGGAATTCCAATTCTCGCATACAAAAGACGAAAATAATCATATATCTCCGTCACTGTTCCTACTGTTGAGCGAGGATTTCGATTCGTAGATTTCTGGTCGATAGAAATTGCCGGCGACAGCCCTTCAATACTCTCCACATCCGGCTTCTCCATCTGTCCCAGAAACTGCCTTGCATAGGAAGACAAAGACTCCATATATCTTCTCTGTCCTTCTGCATAAATCGTATCGAACGCAAGTGAGGATTTTCCGGAACCGCTGATGCCGGTAAGGACTACCAGCTCGTTTCTCGGTATGTCTAAATCTATATTTTTCAGGTTGTGCTCATTTGCCCCGCGTATTTTAATAAACTGTCTGTTTCCCTTTTTCTCTGCCATCGTACTATTCATTCTCCTGTAATATTTTTTTCAGTTCAACTAATTTGTCACGAAGCTCTGCCGCCGCTTCAAAGTTGAGCTCTGCTGCCGCCTTTTTCATCTGTTTTGTTATATCGCCGATAAGCTTCTTAAGCTCGTCCATGCTCATGGATTCCGGATCTTTCTCCATACGAAGCTCTTCTGCCGCAACCTTTCTTGATATGCTTATCAGGTCACGTACACCTTTCTGAATGGTCGTAGGCGTAATCCCATGTTCCTCGTTATATTTCATCTGAACCTCGCGCCGCCGTTTTGTTTCATCAAGAGCTGCACGCATGGAATCCGTGATCGTATCTGCATACATGATTACATGTCCCTCCGCATTTCTCGCCGCGCGCCCAATGGTCTGAATCAGCGACGTTTCGGAACGAAGAAAACCTTCCTTATCCGCGTCCAGAATGGCCACAAGAGTAATTTCCGGAATATCCAGACCTTCCCGCAAAAGGTTAATTCCAATAAGTACGTCAAAAACATCCAGCCGCATATCCCGCACAATCTCTGTTCTCTCCAGCGTGTCAATGTCTGAGTGCAGATAGCGCACCCGGATTCCAAGCTCCCGCATGTAATCCGTCAAATCCTCCGCCATACGTTTCGTGAGGGTTGTAATCAAAATCTTATTTTTTTTGGCTGTTTCTTTATTTACCTCTCCCACCAGGTCGTCAATCTGCCCTTCAACAGGACGGACATCTACCTCCGGATCAAGAAGCCCTGTAGGCCGGATAACCTGCTCTGCCCTTAAAAGCTCGTGCTCTGCCTCATATTGTCCCGGCGTGGCTGAGACAAAAAGCACCTGATCAATCTTACTCTCAAATTCATCAAAGCTTAAGGGCCGGTTGTCCAGCGCTGACGGGAGACGAAATCCATACTCTACCAGCGTCCGCTTTCTGGATTGATCTCCGTGGTACATCCCCCCTACCTGAGGAACTGTCTTGTGAGACTCATCAATCATCAAAATAAAATCGTCCGGGAAATAATCAATCAGGGTATGCGGCGGCTGTCCCGGCGCAAGTCCTGTCAGATGTCTTGAATAATTTTCAATACCTGAACAGAATCCGGTTTCCCGCATCATTTCTATATCAAAATTTGTTCTCTCGGAAATCCTCTGTGCCTCTAAAAGCTTTCCTTCTCCTTTAAAATAGCGAATCTGTGCCTCCAGCTCTTCTTCAATGGCTCGGACTGCCCGATCCATGCTTTCCTTTGAAACAACATAATGAGATGCCGGAAAAATTGCTATGTGATTCAAATCCGCTTTAATCTCTCCTGTCAGCACATCCACTTCCGTAATTCTTTCCACTTCATCTCCGAAAAATTCAATACGGTATGCAAGTCCTTCCTGAAGAGCCGGAATGACTTCTAACACATCTCCGTGTACACGGAAGGTTCCCCGCTTAAAATCCATCTCATTTCTGTCATATTGTATCTCTATCAGCTTACGCACAACTTCATCTCTGTCCTTTGTCATACCGGGACGAAGGGAAATTACCATCTCCTGATAATCAATCGGCGAACCCAGACCATAAATACAGGATACACTGGCAATGATAATGACATCCCGGCGTTCGGATAAAGCGGCTGTTGCGGAATGGCGCAGCTTGTCTATCTCGTCGTTGATAGAGGAATCCTTGGCGATGTAGGTGTCGGATGAGGGAACATAGGCTTCCGGCTGATAATAATCGTAGTAGGACACAAAATACTCCACTGC
>CAOJQZ010000122.1 GCA_948441955.1 uncultured Lachnospiraceae bacterium
GGCTTTCCCTGTCCCTTGGCGTTGCCGTTTCCGTAGGGTTGGCTATAATTCGTGTGCTTACGGGCATCTCCATATTCTGGTTTATTATACCGGGTTATGTACTTGCACTGCTATTATCCTTTTTTGTACCGAAAATATTTACAGCTATTGCCTTTGACTCCGGCGGTGTTGCCTCCGGCCCTATGACTGCCGCCTTTCTTCTTCCTTTTGCTATGGGAGCATGCCAGACAATAGGCGGAAATATTGTGCAGGATGCGTTTGGGATTGTAGCTATGGTTGCCATGACCCCGCTTATTGCAATTCAGCTTCTAGGTTCTGTATATCGATTTATGGCTCTGAAAAATGAGCGCAGAGAGGAGCTTTCCGTATCCTATCTTGACACATGGGATGAGGATGATATCATTGAATTATAAAATTTAAAAACCGTACTAGTAAATTTCCCCTGAGAAAGGATTTTAGCCATGAACGAACTTTATATTATGGGAATTATAACAAACCGGGGAATGCGCGACAAATTCATTGCTTTCTTTAAGCACTGCAAAATTCATGTAACCTTGTCCGTGCTTGCGGTAGGCACGGCAAACAGCGCAATTCTCGATTATCTGGGCATGGAAGCCACCGAAAAAGTTATTTATATGGCTTTTGTCACCCCGGACACATGGAAAATTATAAAAAAGGAACTTTATCACAAAGTAAAAATAGATATTCCCGGCAGAGGAATTGCCTTTCTTATCCCATTCAGCAGTATTTATGGAAAAAAGGCGCTTCATTATATCACCGACGGACAGGATATTTCCATAAAGGAGGAAAGCACATTGAAGGGAACTGAATACGAACTTCTTATTACCATTGCAAATGCAGGATACACCGATACAATTATGGACGCCGCCAGAAGCGCCCACGCTCCCGGCGGGACTGTCATTCATGCAAAGGGAACAGGAATGGAGCATGCAAAAAAATTCTTCGGCATTTCGCTTGCCGAAGAAAAGGAAATGATATTTATTGTTGTCCGTTCTTCTCAGAAAAATGACATCATGAAGGCTGTTATGGCACAGGCCGGCCCCGAAAGTCCGGCCGGAGGGATTATCTTCTCCCTTCCGGTTACAAGCACCGCCGGCCTCAGGCTTCTGTCCGAGGAGGAATAAGAGCTGCATCCATACTGCCCGAACGGAAACCCTCAAGATCAAGGGCAGCATAGGTATAGCCCAGCTGTTTTAAATATGCTGTTATCTCCTCCCTGAAATGAAGTACTGTCAATAAATCATCAGAATCTACTTCAATTCTGACGATTTCTTTATGTACCCGCAGACGCACATTGTAAAGCCCCAGTTTCTTTAAATGTTCCTCCCCCTTCTCAACCCGCCTCATATCTTCATAGGATAATCTTGTCCCATAAGGAAATCTTGTGGCAAGGCAGGGCGAGGAAGCCCTGCCTGATACGGATATTCCATATTCCCCAGCCAGAGTTCTCACTTCCTTTTTCGTAAGCCCCGCTTCCGCAAGGGGGCTTAGGATTCCAAGCTCACGCACCGCCCTAATTCCCGGACGGTATACATGCAGGTCGTCCTCATTCGTCCCTTCTAATATCCTTCGTATCCCCAGGCTCTCCGCCTTTTTCCGAAGCTCCCCGAACAAATATTTTTTACACCTGTAGCATCTGTCCACAGGATTATCTTCTATTCCTGCAGCCTCAAGCTCATCGACCTTAAGCACAAGAAGCTTTGCCCCTGTCTCCTGTGCAACCTTTTTCACATTCTCTGCATCTCCCAAAGGATGGAGCATCGTATGAAGAAAAATACCATATACCCTTCTCCCCGTCTTTAATGCCCCGTCACAGGCCATTTTCAGCAAAAGACTGCTGTCCACCCCTCCGGAAAATGCTACCGCCGCATCTTCTGAAGCATACGATTCCATTATTCGTTTTAAAGTTTCCGCTTTATTCCTATAGCTGTTCATCAGACACCTCGCGGCAGATTCTGCCCCAGACCTCCTGATAAGAAAGACCGGTGTCCCTGCAGATTGCTGCAACGCTTTCGTATTCAGGGTAAACCCGCCTGCCCTCTCCCAGATAGCAGATCTTCACCTTCACTTCTCCCAGACTTGTATCCACTGTCTGAAGCTCCCGGCTCAAAACCGTACGCTCCATCTGAACTCTGCGGATTCCAATCGTCGTTGTTTCCGTAAAAATAATGTTTTCAAGAACTGCAATCTGTTCTTCCTTACAAATAATATTAAGCTGATAAGCAGGGCGATTCTTTTTCATAAACACAGGCATATAATGGACGTCCCTTGCTCCCGCCAAAAGAAGTTTTTCCATTACGTAGCCAAGAGCCTCCCCTGTACAATCGTCTATATTCGTTTCCAGCTTATAAATAACGTCGGACGCACTCTTTTCCTCCTCAATCAGCATTCCCCGGAGAATACTTGTCCTTCCATAATCCCGTTTTCCTGCGCCCAGTCCGGTCTTGATAATTCTGTATTTTGACGGGAGCTTGTCCGATGTGCGGACTGCCGCCACAATAGCCGCTCCCGTAGGCGTCACAAGCTCTGCTTCCGTTTCCGTCATATGCAGAGTAAGATGGTACGTCTGGGCTATATTCGCCGTCGCAGGAACCGGAACCGGTATCAAACCGTGCTGACAGCGAATCACTCCGCGTCCTTCATACAGCTCCGGTACAATCACCTCTGTAATTCCCAGATTGTCAAGGCAGATGGCAGCGGCGGTGATATCTACAATAGAATCCACCGCACCCACTTCATGAAAATGTACTTCCTCAATGGTTGTCCCATGAGCCTTTGCCTCCGCCTGTGCAAGAACCTGGAAAATGTCCGAAGCCGTTTTTTTTGCACCCTCTGTAATCCCGGAATCCTCAATAATCTTTAAAATTTCCGGCAGACTGCGGTGAACATGGGAATGCCCGTGAGCATGGCCTTCTTGTTCATGAACATGCTCATGAGAGTGGCCTTCATGGTCATGCGTATGCCTGTGGCCGTACAGATATTCATTATCGTGATCATGATTCTCATGTTCCGCGTCAAGAATCACATTAAAATCACAGGCGGAAAGCCCTGATTTTTTTACCCGGCTTATAGACACTTCATAGCCTTCCACCGGAAGACTTTTAAGCTGCTCCTCCAAAGCATTTTGGTCTGCTCCAAGATCCAGAAGGGCGCCTACCGTCATATCTCCGCTGATTCCGCTGTAACATTCCAAATATAATGTCTTACTCATGTCCTACCCCCAGTTTATTAATCTGTGCAGCCATATAACCTGCACCGTATCCATTGTCAATATTTACCACCGCTACTCCATTTGCACAGGAGTTGATCATTGTAAGAAGGGCCGAAAGCCCCTTCATGTTAGCGCCGTATCCTACAGAGGTGGGTACTGCAATAACCGGCTTATCCACAAGACCTCCTATGACACTTCCAAGAGCTCCCTCCATCCCGGCAGCCGTGATAACACAATTTGCCTTCTGTATTGTTTCCATGCTGGATAAGAGCCTATGAAGCCCGCTCACACCTACGTCATAAACACGCTCCACATGGGCTCCGAAATATTCCGCCACCTGGGCCGCTTCTTCTGCCACCGCAATATCTGCCGTACCTGCGGTACACACCGTAATACAGCCCACACGCTTTTTATCCGGCCTCTCAATTTTTATAATCTTTGACACTTCATCATATTCAAGAAGCGGATACCGTTCTTTAAGAAATGCATACTGCTCCTTCGTGGCCCTCGTACCCATTACCTCTCCCTCTGCCTCATAGAGCCTTCCTACAATTTCCAGAAGATGCTTATCCGCCTTTCCCATACAGAAAATCACCTCCGGAAAGCCGGAACGAAGCTTTCTGTGGGTGTCAAGCTTCGCATAGCCCATCTCCTCAAAGGGCTGTCTGCGGAAATATAACTCTGCCTCCTCTATGGTCATTTCCCCATCTTTTAATTTTGTTAAAACCTCTCTTGCGTCCATATATTCCTCCGTCAGAATCAAATATAATCAGTCCTAATAGTACTATATATCTGCCTTTTCGTCAAATTGTACCGGAAGAAAAAATATGCCATGCTCTGATAATCAAAATCATCAAAACAATTACGGAATATTGCCCTTTTCTGAATCATCATGTTCCAATTCAGCCCGCACTGCATGACTTCCATCATTAAAAACTCA
>CAOJQZ010000123.1 GCA_948441955.1 uncultured Lachnospiraceae bacterium
TCAATCTGGGACGTAGTAAAATTAAAAATACTACGTCCCAGATTGAAAATTCCCTGTCCCTTTTCCGCTCTGGAACTCTCTTGGCGTGCATTTCATATACCGTTTAAATATCTGGCCATAATATGCCGGACTTGAAAATCCTGCCATCAGCGCCGCTTTTGTTACGCTCTCTCCATCTCTTAAAAAAGAAAGGCTCTTTTGTATTCTTAGGAACATAATATATTCAAACAATGTCATTCCCATATGCTTTTTAAAAAATCTGCAGCATTCGCTTTTGCATATATTCACATGCCCCGCCACATCGTTCAGCGTAATATCCTGACTGCAATGCTCCTGCACATAAGAAATAATGTCCCGAAGCCGTTCAAGATATCTTTGAGGCTTCTGCTGTTTTTCGGGCAGTACACTAAAATACCGATAAAGTCTCTTCCACACCTGCATTAATATTATATGCACCTCCATCTCGTAATCCCTGGGAGGAGCCTGCGACAGCTCATAGATCGTGCAGAGCAGCTTAAGAATTTCCTGATGCCATGCTATCTGCTTTTCAAGCTTTAGAGAATGCCATACATCATTAGATGTAATAACATCCACATATTTTGTCTGCAGCACACTGTTTTCATATCCATACAAAAACCTCGGATGAAAGGTGACGGAAAGATAGGTACATGCTTCCCCGTCCTTTTGATAACCTGCATGGAGAGTATTGCTGTTTCCAAACATTCCTTCCCCTTCCGTCAAAATATATTTTTCATTATTAACATGGTATTCCATCTGTCCTGACATCACCCATGTAAGTTCAATCTCCGGGTGCCAATGCCATAAGAAAGCTCCCTGCTCGTAAGCTTCAATTTTTTCCACATTGATTCCCACAGGAAATTCATAATTTCCATGTGCTTTTATCTCTTTTTGATTTTCGCTGATATTTATCTGCATTTCCTCAATATCCTTATAAACATGTGTAATATTCTTATTGTCATTTCCCGATCTTCTCATTATCATTATAATCATAAGACAAAGTGCAGGTTCCTGCAAGGGAAATAAAAAAGATGAGAAGGAGAATGGGAAAATGTTAGAGAAATTAATGCAGAAATTTAAAGAGCTCTATGGAGAAGACGGGGAATTACGCACCTATTTTGCACCTGGCCGTGTAAATCTGATTGGCGAACATACGGATTATAACGGCGGACATGTATTTCCATGTGCACTGACTCTTGGCACCTATGCGGCAGTACGGACCCGGAAAGATCGTACCTTACGCTTTTATTCTATGAATTTTGATTCCTTCGGCGTTGTGGAGACAAGTCTTGACGATCTTGTTCCAAGCAAAGCTGCTTCCTGGACGAATTATCCAAAGGGAGTTATGTGGGCGTTTGAAAAACGCGGCATGAAGCTCAGCCATGGGCTTGACATTGCCATTTACGGCGATATTCCCAATGGCTCCGGCCTTTCCTCCTCCGCTTCCCTGGAGGTTCTGACCGGTGTAATCTTAAAGGATATTTTCGGATTTGACCAGGTAACTATGATAGATATCGCGCTTATCGGGCAGGATGCGGAAAATAATTACAATGGCTGCAACTGCGGAATCATGGATCAGTTTGCAAGCGCTATGGGTAAAAAAGATCATGCAATCTTCCTTGATACAAACACCTTACATTACGAGTATGCTCCGGTTAATCTCCCAGATGCTAAAATCGTTATCACCAACAGCAAGGTTAAGCACAGCCTTGTAGACTCTGCTTATAATGACAGAAGAAATGAATGTGAAACTGCTTTAAAGGAGCTTCAGGCTGTTGCGGATATCAAAACTCTGGGCGATCTTACAGTAGAACAGTTCGAGGCGCATAAAGATGCAGTCAAGGATTCTGTAAGGCAGAAACGGGCCGGTCACGCCGTATACGAAAACCAGCGTGCCATTCGTGCTGTAGAAGCGCTTAAGGCAAATGACGTGGTTTTATTCGGAAAGCTTATGAATGATTCCCATCTCTCTCTTCGGGATGATTATGAAGTTTCCTGTGAAGAAATCGATATTTTGGTAGATCTTGCATGGAAAACAGAGGGCGTTATCGGCTCCCGCATCACCGGAGGAGGCTTCGGAGGCTGTACAGTAAGTATTGTTAAAAATGAGGCTGTAGACACATTTGTAAAAGAAATCGGTAAGGCTTATCTTGACAAGGTGGGACATGAGGCTGAATTTTATGTGGTAGATATTGGTGAGGGCGCAAGAAGATTAGGTTAAGGAGGAATTGCTTTATGTTATACGAAAACATTAAAAAATTAGTAGAATACGGCATTCAGACAGGGCTCACCCCGGAAAGCGAGCGCATTTACACAACGAATCTTCTGTTGGAAATTTTCCATGAGGATAATTATGAGGACTCAGATATTGATACTTCTTCTGTAACAGAGGAACTGGAATCCATACTTAAAAATCTTCTGGATGAGGCCGTAAAACGCGGGCTTATCACTGACAGCATTGTATACCGTGATTTATTTGATACAAAGCTTATGAACTGCCTGCTGCCAAGACCGGCCCAGGTACAGGCGGAGTTTGACCGCCATTATCAGAATTCGCCGGAATCCGCCACCAGCTACTATTACAAATTCAGTCAGGACAGCGACTATATCCGACGCTACCGTGTAAAAAAAGATATGAAGTGGAAAGTCTCCTCTCCTTACGGCGAAATTGACATTACTGTCAATCTTTCCAAGCCGGAAAAGGACCCAAAGGCAATTGCCGCTGCAAAAAATGCAAAGACAAGCAGCTATCCGAAGTGCCTTTTGTGCATGGAGAACGAAGGCTATGCCGGCCGCGTGAACCATCCGGCAAGAGAAAATCACCGTATTATCCCGATTACCGTCAATGACAGCGCCTGGGGATTCCAATATTCTCCATATGTATATTACAATGAGCACTGTATTGTATTTAATGGACAGCATACTCCGATGAAAATAGACCGCGCCGCATTTACGAAGCTGTTTGATTTCGTAAAGCTTTTTCCACATTATTTTCTCGGCTCCAATGCAGACCTTCCTATCGTAGGAGGCTCCATCTTAAGCCATGATCATTTTCAGGGAGGACACTACGCCTTCGCTATGGCAAAGGCCCCCATTGAAAAAGCTGTAACTGTTCCAGGCTATGAGGATGTGGAGGCAGGAATTGTAAAATGGCCTCTCTCCGTGCTCCGCATTCGTCACAAGGATGAAAAAAGACTTATCGACCTTGCAGAGCATGTGCTGAATCACTGGCGTTCCTATACCGACGAGACAGCGTTTATCTTTGCAGAAACAGACGGAGAGCCTCATAATACAATTACACCGATTGCAAGGAAAACCGGCGATACCTTTGAGTTAGATTTGACGCTCCGCAATAATATTACGACAGAAGAGCATCCGCTGGGCGTCTATCATCCGCATGCACAGTATCACCATATCAAAAAGGAAAACATTGGGCTTATTGAAGTCATGGGACTGGCCGTGCTGCCCTCCAGATTGAAAAAAGAGCTTGAACTGCTGGCAGAATATATAGTTGATGAAAAGGACATCAGAAGCAGCCGCGAGATCGAAAAGCATGCAGACTGGGTAATGGAATTTCTTCCGAAATATGAGACTATTACAGAAGAAAATGTGATGGATATTCTGAAAAAGGAAGTAGGCGAAGTATTTGTTCATGTACTGGAGGATGCTGGCGTATATAAGTGTACGCCGGAAGGCAGAACAGCTTTTATGCGGTTTATACAGACACTATAAAGGCAGAATTGGGGACGGGGTATTTCTAGAAATACCCCGTCCCCAACCTCATTATAGTCACTCTTCAAATTTTCTCACTACTAACAACTATCACTACAAGTCCCACTACCGCCACTGCTGCTGCCAGCAGAAATATGTAATTTACCCCTCTCTGCACAGAA
>CAOJQZ010000124.1 GCA_948441955.1 uncultured Lachnospiraceae bacterium
TTTGTTTCCACTGCTATACCATCGGCAAATCAACCCTTCTTTCCATAATCGCAGGACTTCTCGTTCCGGAAAAAGGACTGATTAAAATTAATGGGAAATACTTACGCGAAAGTACAACGAATGTCGGCTACATGCTCCAGCACGATGAATTATTCGAATGGAGAACCGTCTACAATAATGTGATATTAGGATTAGAGGTACAGCATATGCTTACCGCAAGAACACGTGAAAAGGCCCATGAACTTCTTGATTTTTACGGGCTTAAACAGTTTGAGCATGCGCGTCCTTCTGAGCTTTCCGGAGGAATGCGCCAAAGGGCTGCCCTCATCCGCACACTAGTCCTTGACCCGGATCTTCTGCTTCTTGATGAGCCTTTTTCTGCCCTTGATTACCAGACCCGCCTGAATGTAGGCGACGATATCGGGCAGATTATAAGGCGGGAAAAAAAGGCGGCGCTTCTCGTTACGCACGACCTGTCAGAGGCCATCTCCCTTGCTGACCGGGTCATTATTCTTTCCGGCAGGCCTGCAGAAATAAAGCAGACCATACCCCTGATCTTTGACCTTGAAGAGGATACCCCCCTGGCCAGACGGAATGCACCGGAATTCAAAACCTATTTTAATTTAATATGGAAGGAGCTGAACATAGATGAGTGACCTTTCAAAGGAACAGCAGAAATATCTTCTCTGTCTGAAAAAACATAAACGTATTGTCCGCGTCTCCCGGATTCTAATCCTCCTGAGTTTCCTGTTTCTCTGGGAATTTACGGCAAATGTTGGAATTATTGATTCCTTTATCTTCAGCAGTCCGTCAAAAATTGCTTTATGCTTCTGGGGCATGGTACTGGATAGGAGTATTTTCCTCCACATAGGAATTACCCTGTATGAAACCATTATCAGTTTCTTCCTTGTAACTGCCATCAGTGTACTGGTGGCAATTGCCCTGTGGTTCAGCGTCAAGCTCTCGGAAATACTGGACCCTTATCTGGTTGTACTGAACAGTCTTCCAAAATCCGCGCTGGCGCCCCTCCTTATCGTATGGCTCGGAGCTACAAAAACAACAATTATTGTAGCCGGAATGTCCGTCGCAGTATTCGGAAGTATCTTAAGCCTTTACACCAGCTTTATAACCGTAGATCCTGGAAAAATAAAGCTTATTTATACGCTTCAGGGAAAAAAGTATCAGGCTCTTACTAAAGTAGTGCTTCCAAGCTCCGTACCAGCCATTATAAGCAATATGAAGGTCAACATAGGGCTCTGCCTTGTAGGTGTAATCATTGGGGAATTTCTCGCCGCAAGAAACGGACTTGGATACTTGATCATATATTCCAGTCAGGTATTTAAAATGGATTGGCTTTTAATGTCCATTGTCCTTTTATGTATTATGGCAACGCTCCTCTATTCTCTGATTAATCTTTTGGAAAGTTCCTGCAGGAAACGTTTTTAATCCGGAAGCACGCCATATACGTAAAGCAGGAGATGCAGTGAACCGCACCTCCTGAATACATAACTTATTTCATATTCTTTCCAACGCCCTGTCAGCGCCTATCAGCATCAGTATCATTCCTGTCCGCAGAGGCATATCCGGATCCGGAGTAATCTCCACACGATCCCCTTCCTTAATTCCTACCACATTTACCTCATAATTTTTTCTTACGTCCAGCTCTTTCAGTGTCTTTCCAATCCATTTTTCAGGTACCGCAGTTTCTACAATACTATATTCCGGAGACAATGCGATCCAGTCTGTGAGATTCGCAGACATCAGATTTTTTGCAATCTTCTTTCCCATCTCCTCTTCTGGAAAAACAACCGCATCCGCGCCTACCTTCCGCAGCACCTCCGCATACCGGGCATTGTGCGTTTTACATAAAATATAAGGGATCCCCATCTCTTTGGCAGCCAGCGTCGCAAGAATACTTCCCTCCAGATTTTCGGATGAAGCCACAACAAGACCATCGAAATTTTTTGAACCTAAGGACTGCATAAGCTCTGGGTTTCCAATATCTGCCTGCACCGCATATGTAACCTGCTCTGCTATATCATTTACCCGCTCCATGTCCTGATCCACTGCCACCACATCACAGCCAAGCTTCTGCAGCGTGACTGCAACACTGGCGCCAAAGCTTCCAAGCCCTAATACCACAAACTGCTTTTTCATTATCCATCTCCTCCTATCCAACCATAATCTGCTCCTTCGGAAGTCTGCGTATCCTGTCCCGGGGATGTGTCTTTCCTGCAAAGGTAAGTACAAGAGTTAAGGGGCCCAGTCTTCCGATATACATCATAATCATTAAAATAATCTGGCTGAATCTGCCAAGCCGTGCTGTCAAATCTGCCGTAAGCCCTACGGTTCCTATAGCCGACGCAGTCTCATAAATAACATTTATCATAGGAACCGTATCCGGCTCGAGCATAAGAATTGCAATTGTTCCCGTAATGAATGCTGTAAACGCCACCATCACAACACAAAATCCTGTCCTAAAATTCTCTACGGTTATTTTCCTTCCCATACACTCCGTATCATTACCTCCTCTTACAAAGGTAAGACACGCAAGAAACAGCATGGCAAAGGTTGTTGTCTTCACCCCTCCGGCCGTTCCTCCCGGAGAGCCTCCTATAAACATCAAAATTGCGCAGAACAGCTTTGATTCTTCATGAAGGGCCTCCTGAGAAAAAGTATAGAATCCCGCCGTTCTTGTGGTCACCGATTGAAACATAGACGACATAAGCTTTTGAGCCGTACTCATTGTTCCGATAGTGCCGGGATTATGATACTCAGAAAAAAAGACAAAAGCGGTTCCCGCACTTAATAAAATCAATGTCATAATAATCGCAAGCTTCGTATGAAGTTTAAGCCTTGTAAACCACCACTTAAGGGGAACCTCCCGATGAACCAGCCTTTTCACATTATCTATAATATCAAACCACACCGTAAAGCCTATACCACTTAAAATGATAAGAAGAATTGTCGTGATATTAATAACCGGATTCGTCACATAACCGGCAAGACTGTTTTCACCCAAAATATCAATACCGGCATTACAAAATGCGGATACTGCATGAAATACCGAATACCAGGCTCCCTTTAGCACACCATATTGGGGAACAAATTGAATGGCGTACATCAATGCCCCCATGCTCTCTATAAACAGGGTTCCGATAATCACCTTACGCACAAGCCCCACAATTCCTCCAAGACGCCCTGTACTGTACGTCTCCTCAAGTACAATTCTCTCCCGGAGCGTGATCCGTCTGCGAAGGAGAAGGAAAAACAATGCTGCACATGCAATGATTCCAAGTCCGCCGGCCTGTATTAATAAAAGAAGTATCATCTTGCCAAACAAAGTAAACTGGGACGCCGGCGTAATGGTCAAAAGTCCGGTCACACACACCGCCGACACAGAAGTAAAAAGTGCGTCTATAAACGCAATAGAGCCCTGATTGCTGACCGGAAGGTATAAAAGTACCCCTCCGAGAAAAATAATTCCCAAAAAACCGGCTGCTGTTATACGCAGTGTATTCCACCTAACACTTTTCTTCTTTTCAATCTTTACTTTATACATATCCCTTTTAACCTCTGAAACGAATTCTTCAAAAAAATGCTTGCAAATTTTAAAAAATCCGATATAATAGTATTTGTGGCTGCATTAGCCTGCATATGCTGGAATAGCTCAGTCGGTAGAGCACTTCACTCGTAATGAAGGGGTCGTCGG
>CAOJQZ010000125.1 GCA_948441955.1 uncultured Lachnospiraceae bacterium
GGGCGCTGCTCCTTTAGTGGGATATTGCTATGGAGGAAATGAGAAAAAGAAAATGTCTGATATCGTGAAATATACAGTGTTATACGGAATTTTTATGGGGGCGGTATTTACGGCTGTCTTTGTGATTTTTGGAAGGCCTCTTGCTGCTATATTCCTGCAGGACGGCATATTGATTGAACAGACGGGATATTTCTTGAGAATTCTCTGTTTGTCGGCTCCTATGCTTGGCGTTATTAATATGATGACAAGTTATTTTCAGGCATTAGGAAAAGCAATAAAATCGCTTACCATCACGGTTCTGAGAAATGCGGCTTTATTTATTCCGGGAGTTATCATTTTGAATTATTTTTGGAAACTGAAAGGTGTGATTGCGGCACAGCCTGTTGTTGAAACAATTTTGACCATAATCTGTATATTTATGTATATCAGGGATGTAAAATCAGAGAGTAACCAGACGGCGGATACTTTTTTGTAAGCCTGACAGGGGGAGTAATTATTCCGCTCCTCCGTCAGGTTTATTTTTATTTTGCCTCAGCCAGACCTCTATTCCAGTTCTATTGTTCCCGGAGGCTTACTTGTCAGATCATACAGTACCCGATTTACACCCTTCACCTCATTGATAATCCGGCTCATTACTTTATTCAGCACTGTGAACGGTATCTGCGCGGCTTCCGCGGTCATAAAGTCTATGGTATTCACCGCCCGAAGCGCCACTGCATAATCATAGGTTCTTTCATCCCCCATAACGCCAACGCTCTGCATATTTGTAAGAGCAGCAAAATATTGTCCGATTCCCCTGGAAAGTCCGGCTTTTTCAATTTCCTCCCGATAAATGGCATCGGCATCCTGCACAATCTTTACCTTATCGGCCGTTACTTCTCCGATAATACGAACGCCCAGGCCCGGTCCGGGAAATGGCTGACGGTACACAAGATGTTCCGGGATACCAAGCTCGAGTCCGGCTTTTCTGACTTCGTCCTTAAATAAATCCCGAAGAGGCTCTATAATTTCTTTAAAATCCACATAATCCGGCAGGCCTCCTACATTGTGATGGGACTTGATTACAGCAGATTCGCCGCCCAGACCGCTTTCTACCACATCGGGGTAAATGGTTCCCTGTACAAGGAAATCTACGGCGCCAATTTTCTTTGCTTCCTCTTCAAAGACACGGATAAATTCTTCCCCGATAATTTTACGCTTTTTTTCCGGCTCAGATACTCCGGCCAGCTTGTTGTAAAATCGCTGCTGGGCATTTACACGGATAAAATTTAAGTCATAGGAACCAGCAGGTCCAAATACGGCTTCCACCTCGTCCCCCTCGTTTTTACGGAGAAGACCGTGATCTACGAAAACACATGTAAGCTGTGAACCTACTGCCTTGGATAAGAGGACCGCGGCTACAGAAGAATCTACGCCGCCAGATAATGCACAGAGTACCCGGCCGTTTCCTACTTTATCCCGAATTTGCCGGATGGACTCCTCCACAAAGGAATCCATTCTCCAATCGCCTGCGCACCCGCATACGCCAAGCACAAAATTTGAAAGTATTTTTGTTCCTTCTTTTGTATGCAGTACTTCTGGATGAAACTGAACGGCATAAAGGCCGGCAGCCTCATTTTCAGCAGCGGCTACAGGACAGTCCGCTGTGTGAGCTGTAATCTCAAACCCAGGAGCTGCTTTGAAAATAGAATCAAAATGGCTCATCCAGCAAATCGTTTTCGGAGAAATATCTGTAAATATTCTGGAAGAGGTTTTGTCTATCAAGACCTCTGTTTTACCATATTCCCTTACATCTGCACGGGCCACATTTCCTCCAAGTACAAACATCATAAGCTGCGCGCCGTAGCAAAGTCCCAGAACCGGGATGCCAAGCTCAAACAATTCTTTTCTGTAAGTAGGTGAATCAGCGTCATAGCAGCTGTTGGGACCGCCGGTCAAAATGATTCCTTTTGGCCGCATTGCCTTGATTTTTTCGATGTCTGTTTTATAAGAATAGATTTCACAGTATACGTTACATTCGCGGACGCGTCTGGCTACAAGCTGGTTATACTGACCGCCAAAATCTAACACGATAACTAATTCTCTCTTCACATGTGTTCCTCCCTTGTGATTTGTAACAATTCAGGTGTTTTTGCTGTTACGTATTTTTCATGTTTCATTATAAATTAGCGTTCCTATATTTACAATGCTTCTTTATAAAAAATGTAACGCTTAAAATATATCCGCATCTATACATTTTCTATAGATATCTGCTATAATGCAGTTACAGTTAAATACAAAGAAGATAAGGAGAATGTTACCTATGAAACAAGACTTAATCGTAATTCTGGATTTAGGCAGCACACAGAATACAGTAATCGCTCGTCAAATCCGAACTCTGGGTGTGTACAGTGAGATTCATCCCCATGATATTACTGCAGAGGAGCTGAGGGGATTTGACAATGTAAAGGGCATTATTTTAAATGGCGGAGAGAACCGCGTTGTAGACGGGCAGGCAGTAGAAGTCAGGTCGGAGCTTTACGATCTTGGTCTTCCGATGATTTCTATTGATTATCCTCAGTCAAAATGTCAATATCAGCTTTCGGAGCTCCCAGATGAGGGGACGCTGAAAAAATTTATTTTTGAAGACTGCAAGGCCCAGGCAAATTGGAATATGAAAAACTTCATAGAGGATCAGGTGGAATTAATACGCCAGCAGACAAGGAATAAAAAGGTACTGCTGGCACTTTCGGGCGGCGTAGATTCCTCAGTGGTTGCAGCAATGCTGATAAAGGCAATCGGTCAGCAGCTTGTGTGTGTACATGTAAATCATGGACTTATGCGCAAGAATGAATCAGAAAGCGTTGTAAAAGTATTTCGCGACCAGCTTCATGCAAATTTGATCTATGTGGACGCTTCTGAACGTTTCCTTGGAAAGCTGGAAAATGTGGCGGATCCTGAGCAGAAACGGAAAATCATTGGCGGGGAGTTTATCCGTGTTTTTGAGGAGGAAGCAAGAAAGCTTGAAGGAATTGATTTTCTTGGTCAAGGAACCATTTATCCAGATATTATTGAAAGCGGAACAAAGACAGCAAAAATGGTAAAATCACATCATAATGTAGGCGGACTTCCGGAGGATTTAAAATTTGAACTGGTAGAACCACTAAAACAGCTTTTCAAGGATGAAGTACGTGCCTGCGGTGTGGAATTAGGCCTTCCGTATGATATGGTGTACCGCCAGCCATTTCCGGGACCGGGGCTTGGGGTAAGGTGCCTTGGGGCGATTACACGAGACAGACTTGAGGCTGTCCGGGAATCGGATGCGATTCTTCGTGAAGAATTTGCAAAGGCAGGCCTTGATAAAAAGGTATGGCAGTATTTTACGGTAGTACCGGACTTTAAGTCTGTGGGCATGAAAAATAATGCACGGGTGTTTGAATATATGGTAATCATCCGGGCTATAAATACGATAGACGCCATGACGGCCTCTGTAGAAAAAGTAGATTGGGAAGTGCTGGAGAGGATAACAGAGCGGATACTGACTGAGGTGGAGAATGTAAACAGGGTATGCTATGATATGTCGCCGAAGCCGCCGGCGACGATAGAGTTCGAATAAACAAAAATGCTTAGTAAATCCAGCGTTTATGCGGGTTTGCGGACTTTGGAAAGGTCTTTTGATAACAAATTGATAACAG
>CAOJQZ010000126.1 GCA_948441955.1 uncultured Lachnospiraceae bacterium
GATATTCAGAAATACTGGGATGAGCAGGAATAGGAGGAGCGGAATATGAAATCAAAAAATAATGGGAAAGATTTCTGCATGTTTGCATTACCAGGTATGTTTTGCTTCTTTGCAGTTGTAATTATACCTTTTGTATACGGTGTTTATCTTACACTCACAGATTGGAACGGTGTTTCAAAGGTTAAGAACTTTATTGGGTTTAAGAATTTTGAAGGCGTTATGAGAGACGGTCAGTTCTGGACATCGCTTCTTCTTACCTTTAAATATGTAATATTTGTCGTTTTGATTGTAAATATCCTTGCATTCGGGATTGCATATCTTTTGACAAGAGGGATAAAAGGCCAGAACTTCTTCCGTGCAGGCTTCTTTACACCGAATCTGATAGGAGGCATTGTGCTTGGCTATATCTGGCAGTTTGTATTTTCAAGGGTATTTGTAAGTATTGGAGAGAGCACTGGCTGGAAGATGTTTGAGGTGTCCTGGCTTTCTGACCCGACAAATGCATTTATCGCATTGGTTGTGGTGTCGGTATGGCAGCTTTCCGGCTACATGATTCTTATCTATGTCGCTGGATTTATGGGTCTTAGCGAGGATGTTATGGAGGCTGCAAGTATTGATGGGGCTTCTGGATTTGTAAAGCTTAAGAGTATTATTATGCCGCTTATGATGTCGTCCATTACAATCTGTCTGTTTCTCACACTGTCCCGTGCGTTCATGGTATATGATGTCAACTTATCATTAACGGCAGGAGCGCCGTACGGAACAACAGAGATGGCTGCAATGCATGTATATGAAAAGGCATTTACCTCCAGACAGTTTGGCGTGGGTCAGGCAGAGGCATTTATCTTATTCATTATCGTTGCAGTAATCAGCGGTCTTCAGGTTTACTTTACAAAGAAACAGGAGGTAGAAGCATAATGAAGCAGACAACAATAGGCGGAACAAAAAGAAAAGTTACAAATATATTAGCAATGCTCGGACTTATTATTATTTTCATTGCATATATGTTTCCGTTCATTATGGTAGTGATCAATTCCCTGAAACAAAAGAGGGATATTATAAAAAGCCCGTTTTCCTGGCTGTTTACAATTAAAGGACTGTCCTTTGATAACTTTGTAAATGCATTTACACAGATGGATTTCCTGAATGCATTTAAGAATTCCCTGATCGTAACGGTATCTGCAACCGTGCTTGTTACGCTGCTTGCAGCAATGCTGGCGTATTATATTGTGCGTCACAACAATGGAATTTCCAAGCTTACCTTCGCATTAATGGTAGCTTCTATGATTATTCCTTTTCAGGCGATTATGATTCCTCTCGTAAGTATTTACGGCGGAACATTGAATGTACTAAACCACAGAATTACATTGATATTCATGCATACCGGATTTTCCATGGCAATGTCTGTATTCATGTTTCATGGATTTATCAAAGGGAATGTACCGATGGCTCTTGAAGAGGCGGCATACATTGATGGATGTACACATTCACAAACATTTTTTAAGATTGTACTGCCTCTTTTAAAGCCGATTATCTCCACAATGGTAATTCTAAATTCCTTGGCATTCTGGAATGATTTCCTTCTTCCGTCGCTGGTACTTACGGATAAGAAGCTTTTGACACTGCCGTTGTCTACATACAGCTTTTACGGAACGTATTCGGCAGATTATGGAACCATTATGGCAGGACTGCTGCTCTGTGTAGTACCGATATTGATTCTGTATGTTGCACTTCAGAAACAGATTATAGGAGGCGTAGTTGCCGGAGCCGTAAAATAGAACAGACATTTGGACACAGGGCGGCTTTTGTGTATTTCTGATGGAGGGTATTGATATGTACCCTCCTGATTAGTATACTGTAGACACTGAGAAATATTTTATGGGAAATGGAGACGAAGTAATTATGATAAAGCATACATTACATTTGAAAGCCCCGGGCAATTGGATAAATGACCCTAACGGGTTTATTTATTTTAAAGGAAGGTACCACTTGTTTTATCAATATTTTCCCTATGCGCCGATGTGGGGAACGATGCACTGGGGACATGCGGTGAGTAAGGATCTGGTGCACTGGGAGCATCTGGGAGTAGCGCTGTTTCCAACGCAGTATGAAGATCAGAACGGTTGTTTTTCAGGAAGCGCTTTAGAATATAATGGAAAGCTTCATTTATATTATACAGGAATTCACTATGAAGAGGCAGATCCTGAAAATATTCATGTATGTTTAAACGATGTGTTTACCTCTTCTCAGCTTATGATTTCATCTGAAGATGGGGAGAACTTTGACAATTTTTTCGGTAAAAGTGTCGTTGTGCCTGTGATAGAGGATGAGAATATTGGGGACAGGAAGGATACAAGAGATCCCAAGGTATGGAAGGATGGAGACAGCTTTTATATGATTCTTGGCAGTACCTGGAGGCAGGAGACAGGCCGCGCGGTTGTTTATAAAAGTAAAGACGCGGTAAACTGGGAATATGCGGCGCAGCTTAGGAGCGAACGCTTTGGAAGGATTTTGGAATGTCCGGACATTTTTAAGCTTGGGAGGGAGTATGTATTTATGGGTTCTCCTATGTATATTGAGGAAGATGCGGGCGGCTACGAGCATCACGCAGTATGTATGCCGGCAGAGTTTGACCGGAAGGCATGTACACTGACGCTTCCGAAGCAGTATCAGTATGTGGATTACGGCCTCGATCTTTATGCACCCCAGACAAATGAGGATAAGGAAGGGCGCAGAGTTATGATTGCATGGTTTCGGATGCCGAAGGCGGTGGAGGAAGCTGGGGAGAAGCCGTGGATTGGCATGATGTCACTTCCAAGAGTTGTAGAGCTTATTGAAGGGCATGTTTATTTCCGGGTGCATCCGGAAGTGGAAAGCTTTTTTTCACAGGAATATTCTGTTATAGAAGCGAGTGCGCTTCCACAGGAAAGCTTGATTTCCGAAATCACAACAACAAGAGTACCTTATCGGGTACAGGCTGTATTAAAAGAGGGAGAAGAACTGGATATCGGCGGCTATAGGATATGGACAGACCGTGGATTTGTAAAAACGGATCGAAGCAAGGTGTTTGCAGACATAAAAGGACACCGTCTCATAAGTACAACACCGAAGATTGAAGGAGAATGCCGTCTTGATATCTTTGTAGACAGGAATCTGATTGAAGTATTTATAAATGACGGGCAGTATGTTATCAGCAATGTGGTATACGGATTAGGAAATTTTATAAAAGGACGGATTGAGAAACTTTGGAGGCTTTAGAAAAGCTTTTTAGGATTCGGATATCAATGTGAAGACCGACGCATTGAGTAACAAAAAATGCAAATTTTTGTGAAAAAGTACCTGAAATATATGCGGGATTTGATTGGACTTTACATTTAGCACATGGTATAATATGGATTACTCAAAACAAATAAAACCGATAAAGGAGGTGGGAAAAATGGCACTAACAAAAGAAGATTTATATGCGATAGGCGAATTGTTGGAGATTAAGCTGAAAGCAGAACTACAGCCAGTAAAAGAAAAGATTCAGGGAATGAATGAGAATGTATCTGCCTTGAAGGAAGAAGTATCTGTCTTAAAGGAAGAAGTATCTGTCCTGAAGGAAGAAGTATCTGTCTTGAA
>CAOJQZ010000127.1 GCA_948441955.1 uncultured Lachnospiraceae bacterium
AAGAAGTATCTGTCTTGAAGGAAGAAGTATCAAGTCTGAAAGAGCGGACAAGAAACCTCGAGGAAGGACAGCACAAATTATATCTGCTAATTGAGAATGAGATCTGTTCTAAAATCAATATTCTTGTGGAAAATTATGTTCCGGCAGCAAAGCGTTATCAGGAATCTATGGAACAGCTGGGGAATATGCAGTCGGATATTATTATTGTGAAAAAAGTGGTGGCCAGCCACAGTGAAAAGTTTCAAATGTTGGGCGTATAAATATAGAGATTTTTATTTTTTGACTATTCTGGTTATTTTAGAAAAGTAGTTTTTTTTCTATGTCTGAATTTCTAAATTGTAAAAATGTCAGATGATATTCTTCACTAAACAATCAGTAAAATTGTGTATAGTTTAAAAGCTTAGGCTCCTGTGCAATTAAGAATAAATACGGAAAAGCTGACCTTTGTATACGAAGGGTAAATGAGGGCTAAAATAAAAAGTGCCTCACAGCACTTTTTAAGTTAATCAAGGTATGTTACAAGACCCTCTTGTCTGGGATGTTCTGTTCCTTCATTTGCCGCGTATCCGAGAGCCAGCATACCGACAACCCTGCGCCCCTCAGGAAGTCCAATCTGATCTAGATAAGCAGCGACCTCCGGCTTGTCCCCGCAGTATTTAAGCTGATTGATCCAGCAGCTTCCAAGTCCGAGAGCGTGTGCTGCAAGCATCATATTCTCAAGGGCACAGGAGCCGTCTTCGACACCATTTACGTCTTCTTTACTGCAGGTGACAATGACGAGGGCCTTTGTACCATAGAAGGTATAGGATGGATTTTCCATGCCCTTTGCAACGATATCCTGAAGAGCAAGGATGGAAGCTTCCTTCTGCATAATAAAGAAACGATAGGTCTGCAGATTCTTTCCGCTGGGAGCACAGGTGCCGGCCTTTACAACTTCATCAACCAAATTCCCCGGCACTGCCTGATCTGTAAATTTACGGATACTTCTTCTTGTGTAAATATTATTTAATACTTCATTCATTTTGAATCTCTCCTTTTCAGTAAATTGTTTACTACATATAGTATAGCGTGTTACCAAAAAAAATTCATTATCTATTTTGGAGAATTTTTGCCTGCATGATTAGCAGGTTATTACCTGGCGCTTTCAGAAAAAACACATAATCATCACACACCTTCCATATTTTGAACAAATTTCCCGTTTATATTTGATAAAGGCCGAGAGCTGTAAATATTTGGGGAAGGAGGCAAAGGGAAATGAACTTTCGTCATGAGTGGAAGCATGAAATTAATGCTTCAGATTTTATTACAGTTACCCGTAGGCTTGAAGCAGTGGCAAAGCCGGATGTTCATGCAGAAGGCGGATACTATAAAATCAGAAGTCTTTATTTTGATAATCTGTCGGATAAGGCTCTTCGGGAAAAAATCGATGGAGTAAACATGCGGGAAAAATTTCGGATTCGTTATTATAATGAAGATGTTTCTTATATACGGCTGGAAAAAAAGAGTAAATATAACGGACTTTGCAGTAAAGAGTCAGTACAGCTTTCAGAAGAAGAAACAAGAAAATTATTGTCCGGAGATTATGACTGGATGACAGAAACAGGAAGGAAGACGGTATGTGAGCTGTACTCTAAGATGATGTCACAAGGGCTTAGGCCAAAAACTATTGTGGGATATGACAGGAAGGCGTACACTTATAGTCCGGGAAATGTCAGGGTAACATTGGATTATCATATCAGAACCGGAATATCAGGTACGGATTTCCTGAATCCGAAATGTATCTTAATTCCGGTAAAGGATGCACCTGTCATTTTAGAAGTGAAATGGGATGCGTTTCTTCCGGATATGATTCGGGATGCAGTTCAGTTAAAAGGGCGTTTTTCGTCTGCGTTTTCAAAATATGCAGCCTGCCGTATATACGGTTGATTAAGAAAAGGAGAATATAAGTATGACTTTTAATGATATTTTTAAATCTGGATTTTTGGATAATATAACAGGCGTCAGCCTTTTTGACATGACGGTAGGGCTGGTATTTGCCTTCGGATTGGGTGTTTTTATTTTTTTCGTTTATAAAAAGACTTTTATGGGCGTTATGTACTCGTCAGGCTTTGGGGTTACGCTGATTGCACTTACAATGATTACGACTGTCGTTATACTTGCAGTTACGTCAAATGTGGTTCTCTCCCTTGGTATGGTGGGCGCGCTGTCAATTGTCCGGTTCCGTACGGCGATTAAGGATCCTCTTGACATTACGTTTTTGTTCTGGGCGATTGCAGCGGGTATTGTACTGGCGGCGGGGCTGATCCCCCTGGCGGTTGTGGGGAGCATGGCAATCGGGGCGGTGTTGCTTGTATTTGTAAATAAGAAATCTTATATCAATCCATATATTGTTGTTGTAAATTGTGAGGATCATACAAGTGAAGAGGCAGTTATGAAATTTTTGAAAGAGAAGGCAGGAAAATTTGCAGTAAAAAGCAAGATGGCAAGGAAAGGTGAAATAGAATTGAATCTTGAATTGCGCTTAAGGAGTGAAAATACAGATTTTATTAATACTTTGTCAGAGATGGAAGGTGTGGCAAGCGCTGTTCTTGTCAGCTATAACGGAGAGTATATGGGATAAGGAGGAAACCTATGTCAACAAACAGACATATTGATAAGATCTGCATTGCTGTAATACCGTTTCTTTTAATTCTTACGCTTGCGGCTGTAAGTTTAAAAACAAGCGGCGTTTTACCGGCAGCTGCCGATATGGGGTATGAATCCAGGATTTTTGATACTTCAAGGGTACATACAATTGATATAGAAATGGACGACTGGAACGGATTTTTAGAGACGTGTGAGAATGAGGAATACAGCGAGTGCTCTGTTGTGATTGATAATGAAACATATAAAAATGTGGGGATCAGAGCAAAAGGCAATACGTCGCTAAGCTCTGTGAAAAAATATGGAAACAACAGATACAGTTTTAAGATTGAGTTTGACTGCTATGATTCCGGGAAATCCTATCACGGTCTGGATAAAATCAGCTTAAATAATATTATTCAGGACAATACCTATATGAAGGATTATCTATGCTATCAGATGATGGGATATTTTGATGTGGCGGCGCCCCTTTGCAGCTATGCTTATATTACGGTTAATGGAGATGAATGGGGGCTTTATCTTGCCGTAGAGGCAGTAGAGGAGAGCTTCCTGGAAAGAAATTATGGAAAGGATGCGGGAGAGCTTTATAAACCGGACAGTATGGATATGGGCGGCGGACGTGGCAACGGAGGCATGTTTAATGAAGAGGAATTTAAGGAAGGAGATATGCCGGAAGAGGGAATGGAGCCGCCGGAGGGAGGAACTATGCCGGAAGGAGGAATGCCGCCGGAGAGAACTATGCCAGAAGAGGGAATGGAGCCGCCGGAAGGAG
>CAOJQZ010000128.1 GCA_948441955.1 uncultured Lachnospiraceae bacterium
AATCAGAGACATTGAGGAAGTACCGTTTGTTCCTGAACAGACCTCTGTGCAGAGCATTAAAAGAAAAATAGAGGAAGTAGTGTTTGCATTGAATCAGATCCGAGACGTAAGTATTATCTGTGAAGGAAACGTGCCGGATGTTCCGGCGCTTGCGGACGACAATCTGATCATGGAGGTTCTTGAGAATATTCTATCCAATGCGATTCGTTATGCGAAAGAAAAAATAGAGGTCCTGCTTTCTTATGATCAGGAAAAAGAAGAACTTGTGCTGGCTGTCCGTGACGATGGTCCCGGGTTTTCTGGAGAGCAGCTTATAAAGGCATTAAAACCATATCATAAGAGCTGTGCAGAAAAGGAATCGGGCGAGCACTTTGGAATCGGACTTCACATATGCCGTGAGCTGTGCAGAAAACACGGCGGAACCCTTAATATAGCAAACAGTATCAAAGGAGGAGCAGCAGTTACGGCATCCTTTAAAGTATAATATACAGAAAATCTTTCAATCATCCTTAGACTTTCTTCATTTTTTATAGGGAATTTATAGAGATTTATATCCTATCCTATAAGCAGAGAAAGGGAAAGGATGATTTTTATGTCTACAACAATTAAAATACGCAATTTGAATCAGTACTATGGAAAAAAACAGGCATTGAAGGATGTAAATCTTACCATTGAAACGGGAATGTTTGGACTTTTGGGGAGAAACGGAGCAGGGAAGACTACGCTTATGAAGGTACTTGCTACGCTTCTTCCCATAAGTGAAGGTCAGATGTCAGTATGCGGAAAGGATATCGCAAGGGCACAGGAAATAAGAAGGATTACCGGGTATCTGCCGCAGGAGTTCTCCATGTACCCCAATATGTCGGTCTATGAAGCAATGGATTATCTGGGAGTATTGTCAGGGCTTAATAAAGCGCAGCGCAGAGAACGAATTCCGGGTCTTCTTGAGAGAGTAAACCTACAGGATGACAGACGCAAAAAAGTAAAGGCCCTTTCCGGAGGTATGAAAAGGCGTCTTGGAATTGCACAGGCAATCCTTCATAATCCCCGGGTGCTGATCGTGGATGAACCGACGGCGGGGCTTGATCCGGAAGAAAGGGTTCGTTTCAGAAATCTTCTCTGTGAAATTGCAGAAGAAAGAATTGTTATTCTCTCTACCCATATTGTAGGGGATATTGAAGCGACTTGTGAAAATATTGCCGTTTTGGACGCAGGTGAAATTATTTATAAGGGAACGGTATCGGAGCTTACGCAGATGGCGGAGGGCAGAGTGTTTCAGGCAGAGATTAGTAAAAGGGAACTGGAAGCACTTAAGAAGCAGTGTGTTGTAACCAGTATGCTGACCCTGGGAAATAATGTGATGGTGCGTTTTCTTGCAGAAGAAAAGCCCTTTGCGTCAGCAAAGCGCTGTGAAGCAGGGGTGGAGGATGCATATATGTATCTAATGCAGGGACGGGGAGGTGAAGACGGATGTTCATACAATTATTTATAAAGGAATGCCGTCAGACCGTAAGAAGTCTTGTCTACTGGCTGATTGTTCTTGTTCTCATCTTTAATTTTACAACCCAGCTTGGGAGCACAGAGATGACAGAAGAGCCAAAGAAAGGGCAGGAGGAATATGGGTATAAGCAAAGTGACGACAAGGATGTGATTATGAGAATGACTCTTGGGCAGCTTCTGGAGGAGTATTATAGAGGGAACTATACTGCCTACCCTATCGGGTTTTACAAAAGTGTAACTTTGAATGAAAAGGAAGAGGAACAGATCGGCAACATTATCGAGGAGGCCACAGGAATTTCGGACAGAGCCGGAGTAGAAAAGGCTGTAGGTGACTGGTATGCGGCGCATAAAGGAGATGCCGGAGAAAATGACGGGGCAGTTATAACGAAAGGGATGGAGATACCGCCTGAAGAGGGACTTACTTATAGTCGATTTGAAGAGCTTATGGATGAAGCCGACGATATTTTAGGCGGAGGATCCAGCTACGGAAAATCCTCCAGGGAAGGAAATGCCGCTGTCCCTATGACCTACGAAGACGCTGTGAAGGAATATCACGAGCTTACGGAAGAGGACCGTCTGACCGGAGGGTATGCAAGGCTGTTTTCAGACTATATGGTAATATTTTTAGGTATTCTCCCCGTATTTCTTGCAGTAACAAGAGGACTGAGAGATAAAAGAGCGGGCATGCAGGAGCTCATTTACACAAGAAGGTGTTCTGCTGCCGTTATTACTGCAAGCCGTTATCTGTCCATGATCGTGATGCTTATTATTCCAGTTTTGGTGATTTCCGTGATTCCCCTTTCTCAGTGCCTGAAATACGCGTCCTCTGCCGGGATATCAGCAGATGTATCTGCATATGCAAAGTATACCCTTGGATGGCTTCTTCCTACAATTATGATTGTGACTGCTGTGGGAATGGTCCTTACCGAGCTTACGGATACGGCGCTTGCAGTCCTGGTTCAGGGAGGATGGTGGTTTGTATCTATATTTGCAGGTGTGAGCCGGCTTGAGGGAGGTATGTATGGATGGAATTATATTCCAAGGCATAATACCGTATTTAACTGGACAGGATATCACGATAATTTTTCACAGCTTGCATCCAATCGGATTCTGTATGCTTCATTTGCAATTGTACTTGTTGCATTTACGACATTTATATTTAGTCAGAAAAGGAAGGGGAGATATCGGCTGTTATGGAAAGGTACTGGCAGATTGAAAAAACAAATTTGAAATATCATGCGCCCCTGCATATTTTTGTATGCGCGGTTATATTAGGGATTTCTCCCTTTCTTATGGGAGTAGAGAATCTTTCGGCAATAGATACAGCAAAAGTGCTGGAGCGGTATGCGGCTCTGATTGGAATTATTATGCTGGTTCCGGGATTTTTGCCGGAACAGGATCAAGAGATCCGTGAACTGGTCTATGCAAAATATACGAAAGGCCAGACAGTCTATTTTGTCCGGCTTCTGGGAAATATACTTATTATGAGCGTATTTTTGGGAATATATATTTGGGTTCTTAAAAATAATAACTGTGAATTTCCCGTTGTGAAGTATTACTTTGGATCCTTTGCAGAAATGCTGTTTCTCGGAGGCCTGGGATTGTTTTTTTATGGACTTTCAGATAATCTTGTAATCGGGTATATGGCGTCTATTGTCTACTATATTGCGGCGGTAGGAGGCGGAGATAAATATTTAAAAATGTTCTATCCCTTTTCTATGTCTATGGGAAGATATGGAGAGAAGGGAGTTTTGTTCGCAGCGGCAGTCATTTTAACGGGAGCAGGGGTATACTTCCGATGCAGACGAAAATAGGGACAGGGTAAAAGCCAAT
>CAOJQZ010000129.1 GCA_948441955.1 uncultured Lachnospiraceae bacterium
AAAGATTGCGGGAGGTGTATAAATACTGCACCTTTTCATTCATTCTGTCCGTTGCCGTTGTATACTGAATCAAATCATTGGTTCCGATGGAGAAAAAATCCGCCTCTTTTGCAAGCCTGTCGCTAAGCAGAACCGCTGCAGGAGTCTCAATCATAATACCCACCGGAATATTCTCACTGTATTTCTTTCCCTCGTGAAGAAGCTCCTTTTTTGCTTCCTCAAGAACCTCTTTGGCCTCTCTTAGCTCCTCCGGCATTACGATCATGGGAAACATAATCTTCATATTCCCATATACGGAAGCCCGAAGAAGCGCTCGAAGCTGGGTTTTAAATACGTCCTTTCTGTCCAGGCACAGCCGGATCGCCCGGTAGCCGAGGAAAGGATTGTCCTCCTTGGGAAGCTCCATATAATCCAGCTGCTTGTCCCCGCCGATATCCAGCGTCCGTATAATTACTTCCTTGCCCGACGCCTTCTCAAGCACTTTCCGGTACACTTCAAACTGTATTTCCTCGGAAGGATAGTCCCTCTCGTTCATGTACAAAAACTCTGTCCGGAACAAACCGATTCCATCACAATTTTCTGCATGGAACTCTTCTATGCTTTCTGAATCTCCTGCGTTTACACAGACCAGTATGTGTCTTCCGTCCATTGTTCTTGCTTCCTTTTTCGCCATTTCTCTGAAATGCTCCGCCTTAAGCTTTATCTTTTCTTTCTCCTGCTCATACTGCTTTCTCAAGTCTTCATCCGGCTCTGCAACCGCATACCCCTCCGTACCGTTTATGTATACAGAAACCCCGTCTTCCACGCCCTCAAGAACGCCTGCGGCTCCTACGATTGCAGGAATTCCAAGGGTTTTTGCAAGGATTACTACATGTGAAGTCACACCGCCCTTTTCTGTTATAAATCCTCTTAAATTCGTCTTATCCAGTCTGACCGTATCTGCCGGCGTTAAATCCCTGGCTACAACAATAAACGGCTCTTTTTCCTGCTTAAGGCTGCTCTCTTTAGAAGAAATACCATTTAGCCTTGCAATCAGCTCATCACATACATTTTCAATATCTGCGGCGCGCTCCCGCATATAGGTATCTTCCATTTCCGCAAACATAGCACAAGTCTTCCTCTTCTCCTGTTCGATTGCATAATCAATATTGATATGTTTCTCACAAGTCTCCTGCACTGCATTCTGGAAAAAATAATCGTCGTTGGCGATCATTTTGTAGGCCTTAAATATTTCTGCCGAATCCTGCCCAAGCCTTTCTAATGTTTCTGCATAAAGCTCGTCCAGCTCTTTACTGTATTCGGCCTGAACCCTTTTAAAGCGTTCCACCTCTTCCTGCGCATCGGAAATGGTACGGCAGATCACTGCCGTCTCTTCCTTTTTCTTTAAAACAGCTTTCCCCATTGCCTGACCGTAAGCTCCGGGAAGACCTTCGTATCTTTTCATTTTATCTTCACTCCTTTTCCTCTTCGTAGAAATTCAAAATACCTTCCACATGATTTTCAGTTTCAAAGTACCGGTAAATCGTACGCAGAAGCCCCCAGTGGGCATAATTATCAATTGTAGAAAGACAAACGATAATATACGCCTTTTTCCCGTCCGGACATTCAATTCCCTGACCGGAAACCATAATTACGACGTCCACCTTTCCTTCTTCGTCTCCCTGCATAGGACAGTGAACAAGCATCACCTTCCTGTGCATCCGATAGGTATGCACTTTACCCCGGGCCATCAGGTTTCCGAGCCTTCCGCAAAGAGATCCCTCCCCCGGCTGCAGGCATCTTCCTCCGGTCAGTACCGCACCTTCCCAGCTGGTATGTCTCGGAAGAAATACAAACTCCTCCTTCTTTATCTTATCCTTAAACAGATCTGCCGGCGCCTCCTTTGAACCTCCCGAATCATTTCCCCTGAAATAGCGGAACAGCTCAAAGTACAGATTACTCTTTTCCAGCTCCCCCGATGTATTGCGTCCCGCGATTGTAATAATGTCATTAATCTTTCTGTCATATCTGGCTATCGCATGATTTCCTTTTAAAGCGTCAATAATCTTTCTCTGGTCAGCCTCTGTAAGCACGGGGGCTGTCTTTACAAGATAATCACAATTGATTTCATTTTTTAAAGCCCCTACCACTACTACCAGAATATATTCTTCCAGCATCCATTCACGGATTTTATTGCTACTTATAACACTGTATTTAAATGTAATGCCAAGAAGCTGCTGCAGCTGCTCCTTTACCATTGTCGCAGTAGCCATGTTCTCAGCCCCAATAATCAAAATCCCTTTTTCGCTGTTCTCATTCGTCAGCTCTATCATTTTTTCGTTGAGATTGCTGGCCATATAAACGCAGATATAGGCCAGCTCCTCATCAGATACCTCTTCCGGAAAGGCAGAATCCAACTCCTCAAAAGCTCTCTGTGTAATGTCAAACACCATGGGATACATACGCTTTATATCCTTAACCATCGGATTATTCGCTGACACCGCATATTTTAACCGGTAATAAAGAGGCCTTACATGATGCATCAGCTGCTTCTTAAGATGCTCTCTGTCCGCCAAAAACAAGCAGCCGATTCTCTCAAAGTTTGCAATGAGCTGAACACATATTTTTTCAATATAGCTGTCCTCCCATCCCTGAGAAAGAAAATCTACGGTCTGTATTCCCATAAGCAGAGAGGTAATATAGTAGATTTCAGAAGATGGAATTATAATGTTATGGATTTTCAGCTTTTCTGCACTGATCTCCAGCGAGCGGTAGGATAATGTATTCATCAGAATATATTTTTCCTCATCGCTCATACGGTTTTCATAGCCTTTCATACTGCGGATCAATGCCATCTGTATTCTCAGGCTCTCATATCCTACGCTTGATAATATACATTCGCCCTTTGTGTAGATCGGAAGAGCGTCGTGTAGGGAAAGAGTGTGAACGGTTGTGTAGATC
>CAOJQZ010000130.1 GCA_948441955.1 uncultured Lachnospiraceae bacterium
AGCATTCTTTCCAATGCTTTCAACACTGGCCGGTATCTCTATTTCACGCAAGGATTTATTACCACTAAAACACGAGGCGCCAATATTTTTTACTCCGTCGCAGATTTTTATTTTAGATAGATTTGTACAACTTTGAAACGCACTATTATCTAATTGGGCCACGCTTCCGGGAATCACTACTTCTTTTAAACCAGACGCTCTAAAAGAGAGCATGCCGATTTTTGTTACACTGTCGGGTATGTTTATACTTAACAATCCCTTACAGTTCATAAACGCGCACGGAGCAATGCTTGTCAGGCCTTGCGGAAGATGCACTCTGGCAGGATTATACGATACCCATTCTGCCGGCTTCGATGCCGTATAATTTTCATACATATCTCCAGATCCTTCAATAATCAACGTATATTTCCCGGCAGAGTCCTTCTCCAGCTTCCAGGTAAGGTTATCCCCGCAGGTACCGGAGGGCAGCTCTTCCTCGCTCTGGGCCTTTACTTCTTCCTCTTTCCTCTCGTTCTTTTCTTGTTTTTCAGCCTCCTCAGCCTCTGACATTTTGTCAGAGGCTTCTTCTGAATCATCATTTTCTCCGGCATGACTCTCATCGTCTCCCGGAACGCTCTCATCTGCCGCCGAATTCTCATCGTCTGCCGCGCCGCTGTTGTCCCCGGAAACGTTTTCATCCGGGACATTGCCGTCCGGTGCGCCCTCATCCGGAGTACTGCTGTCTGGTATATTGTTATCCGGGGTATTGCTGCCTGCGGTATTCTCCTCTGTGACGTCTCCGCTTCCCTCCGTATAATTATCGCCGGAAGCATTCGTATTGCTTTCCTCTATGCCGCCGTCTGTGACTGCAGCCGTCCCTTCCTCCGCATGGCTCAGAATTCCCGCTCCTGCAGAAAGTGTACATATCATGATGAAAGCAAGACCTGAAGCAAGAAATCTTCTGCCGCACCATTTTCCAGTCTTCATCTGTTATTCCCCTTTCACAATATTTTTACAAAGCGCTTACAGTCAGAATAATTTCCTCACCGTTATACTCTTCGCCGTCTACCGTATCGAAGCAATCACCCCAATTACCGGCGATAATTTCAATCGGCATATCGCATGTGTAACCGCTGTCAGGCACCGGCTTAAGCTCATATCCATCTATGATTTCATCATTCCATGGACAGCTTGCCTTTCCCGCTGCGTCTGTGGGAGCCGGGAAATATGCGTCGCCGAACCCTGGGAAATCTATAGACTCCAGATAAAGCTGCACGCCCTCCACCGGATTTCCAGCCTCGTCTACTACCTTTACGCTTAACGTTCTGTTATCCGTTTCCGGCTTTTGTTCCTCTTTCTTTGTTACGGTAATCGTAATCTCGCTTCCTGTGTAGGCTGCGCCGTCCACTGCTGCTACATAAGTTTCCTTGCTGCTGTCGGAGCCAAAGACAACTGACTTTGAAGCCTCGCAGGTATACTCGCCTTCATCTGCCAGGCCAAGGGCGTATGGGCTTCCTGTCTTTTCGCTGTTATCGCACAGATACATAGCCTTTCCTGCCGCGTCTGTCACCGTCTTGAAGCTCACGGTATCATCGCCTTTAAGACTGAGCCGCATGCCGGACATTGGATTCTGGTC
Source organism: uncultured Lachnospiraceae bacterium (assembly GCA_948441955.1). GTDB lineage: Bacteria > Bacillota > Clostridia > Lachnospirales > Lachnospiraceae > CAPEBR01. The sequence continues at coordinate 1,616 of CAOJQZ010000130.1, forward strand.
GGCGTCTACCACTTTGACGTTTAGAATCTTGCTTTCCGCCGTGATATCCTTATCACCGTACTCAATGACAACCGGATACAGAGACAGACTGTTCATGGTGAACACAACCCTGTCGCCTGCCTGACGGAAGTCCATCTCCTTAAGCTCCCCGCTCTTGTCTATGTAATATACATGGGAAGCCTGCTTGGTTCCGCTGACCTTCTCTGTATATGTGAATTCGCCGGCAGTGAGCTTCGCCGTCTCATCCCTGTGGGGATTCACGCCCTTGATATCAATTACGTCGTAGGTTCTGCCGCTGAGCTGGGGAATCTCTCTGTCCTGCTTCTGCTCAAATAACAGGATATCCTTAAAGTTAAAGCCGGATACCGTGGTATTGCCGGAAGCGCTTGTAATCGTCTTGTCATTCTTATGGGCGTCCTGTTTGTCTACAAGCCTGATCTCCGGCACCAGATGGCAGTCGGAATGATCATAAGGATATCTCCCCCCCGGTGTACCGTCTGTATGATCATACTCCGATTTATCCTTGATTGTAATCGGGAATGCATCGACAGCATAGGTATCGCTCTCTACTGTAACCATGTAGTCTACATCCTCAAGAATTACCACATTTAACTTTCCGCTGCTGTTAGTTTCGGCTTCAACTGTCTCTTCCTCGCTTATCAGCTTAAACCTGAGATTACGGATAGCTGCGTCTCCATTTCCCGCATAGACCGGAATATTAAAGCGCGCTCTTCTTCCGCATGCACTATTTTCGGTTTTCCGTAACGTAAAGCCTGTAACCTCCGAATACGCGTATGCATTGTCTGAGTTTGCACTCTTGATGTCAAGAAGCTTTCCGTCGTTCTGCACCCATGCGTATACATTGATCATCTTATACTCTTCGTCCTCTACAAAGAAGATATAATTGTGGTTTTTCACCAGTTCAAGCTCCGGGAGCATCCCGTCTGCAGAGGATACCACCTCCTGGATCTCCTGCTTGGTTGAATTGTACACGGTAAATTCCACTGCCCTTGTGACAGCCTTTCCCGCCTCATCCTTTACCGGCAGACTGCTTACTTTTACCGTCTCCGACCCATAGACGTCGTTGTCCTTCTGGTATGCCGGGATATCATTCTCGGCTCTTACCTCCTGGGGCGGAATTACCGCCAGGGCCGATACCATCATAGCTGTACATAATAATACCGGCAGCGCTTTTCTTCTTTTTCTCATAGTTTCCCTCCTTTTTTGGTTTTGACATCCTGTATTTTGGACAAAAAAACCACATAATATCAATTATGTGG